>NZ_JBSQBM010000006.1:0-262608 GCF_059417685.1 Paenibacillus sp. LT-B23
GATGGGCAGGTTGCCTACGTGTTACTCACCCGTCCGCCGCTAGGTTATGTTAGAAGCAAGCTTCTAACATAACCCCGCTCGACTTGCATGTATTAGGCACGCCGCCAGCGTTCGTCCTGAGCCAGGATCAAACTCTCCATTAAAAACCAACCGAAGTTGGTATATAGAAAGAGCGATATGCTCATTTTGAAACTGACGAGATAAAATATCTCTTTTTCACTCCGATTTCATACATCCTTGCGGTATATATCGAAATCTTAGTGGTTGATTTTGCGAACAAAATCATTTACTCACTCGTTGTTCAGTTTTCAAAGATCAAACCTATATGATGCCTTGCTTTTGCCTTACTTCGTTTCACCACCGCGTTTCAGCGGCGACTTAAATAATGTAACACATAACCTCATTTTACGTCAAGCATTTTTTAAAAATTTATTTTCATGCTTGTTTGCAACATATTTATCCTGCTGTAAACAGGTCTAAATTATTCATGCCGCTTAATGGGGCGAGTTATAACTTAGCATATCTTTTATAAACTCGTCAACCTTTAACGACAAATTTTATGTTTTGAGCCTCAATTCGAGTCAGTCACACATAAAAAAAGGGAGAAAATCCGTTTTAACGGACCTTCTTCCCGCTGATTCGATGCATCAATTAAATAAGGGAATAACGTAATTCACTATGGTGTCCGCGATCTCTGAGATTCCCGCCAACCGATTCCCTGATCAGTGAGCGGTATACGAGCTTGCGTAGCACTACAGTAAGATCCAGTTGGAGATTTTTTAGCTCAGGATGATTAATAAGCTCATCTATGGACCAAGGTTCCCGTCTGCTGCCTAGTATGCGGAATAGTGGTGCTGAGCACTCCTCCATTTTAGACATCACTGAAAATTCGCAAGCAAGCAACACAAGCTCAACCCGCTGCTCAAGGGTTTCCGTACTTAACGTGAGTTCGTTGTACAGCTTGTAGATCGTTCGATCCAACGGCTGTATCTGAACCCACAAGTGAACCGTCGGATAAATTCCCCGTTTAATAAGCTCAATGGATGCCCAATGATCCAACGCCTTCAAAATACTTTGGTGAGCGTCAATAATCCGACCTTCTCGCATTGCTCTTTTACCATGAACGTAATTAACCAGAAAACGGGCGAACTCATGAAATTGCTTTTGCTCCCGTAACGGGTCGTTGAATTCGATGATTTCCCGCCTTAACAGACTGACTCTCTCGTCCCGTTCCCACAGAATACGGCCTTCCAGTAAATAATCTATTATGTTGGCATGTTCACCAGCGATAATCCAGCCTTTCAAACAACTGAGTGTTACGTGCAACACCTGGCATCTTAATCCATTAATCAGTAAATGCTGAATGGCACGGGCTGGCTTCTGGCCTTCTCCAATAATTAGAATGAGTTCATCAAAATCGTACAGCGTGGCTCCATGAAAATATTCGCCCGGCTTTCTATACGAAATAATGCCGATCGAATCTTCCTGCAACAATTCATCATACATCAAGCTTAATTTGGTTAGCTGCACTTCACCCTCCATACCTGTAAGGCGGCTACTACCGCTAAATTTGGATATATGTGAACATTTCTACATAAAAAAGAAACTTCCTTCTTCAATTCTAAAAATTTTAAGTTTTATTTACTTATTTCTTTTAGCGTATTCCAGGCGGTCTGATCTGCAAAGGTTCGGTTCCATACACCGATTCCCCCGAGTTTCAATGACTTGGCAAGTTGCACCCTCGCTTCCAGAGACACACGATCCTCCAGCCAAATCTTTTTGACAATACCGTCTTCAGTATACTCGACATAATTCTGGCCTTCCGAGGCTCTGAATTTAGGCTTCAGCTTAAATTTCTCGATAATCCCCGCTGTTGATTCCATACCAAGCGACTTGGAGCTAACTTTGACGGTGTCTCCTTTAGGTGTTTCAGACCATACACGAGTGTATAACGGAATGCCCAAGACGACCTTTTGAGGCGGTACTTCATCCTCCTGAATGATTCGCTTGATTGATGCTTCCACCCATGGCAGTGAGGCGACAGAACCAGCCTTCGGACTGGCAGCCCAATGCTCATCATAGGCCATAACCATGAGATAATCCGTAATCGACCCCAATGATTTTCGATCCAGAAATGCAGACCACATCTCACTTTGAGATTTAGGTGTCACATCAATAGATAATATCAAATCATGTTCACGTGCCATCGGCTTAAGCTCCCGCAAAAACTGGGTAACATTGGGTCCATCCTTCGTATGAACATTTTCAAAATCAATATTGATACCGTCTAGACCATTTTTCTCGGCAAGTGTAATCATCTGTTCTATAATTGATTTTCGTCGTTCAAAGGTAGACAAGGCCTCCGTCGTTAATTCAGGGTTAAAGCTGTTGCTCAACAAGCCCCATACTTCCATCCCCTTGCGATGCGCCCAACTGACATAGGCAGGGTCGGCTTTGCTTTGTACGGTGCCCTCATTATCTATGACACTGAACCAGGTGGGACTCACCACATTCACTCCAGGCATAGGGTCAAATTTGGAAGGATCGGGTTTACGGTTGTAAACAGCCTCCCAGGCGAGGTTCACAGGTCTTCCCTCCCAGTGCTTCTCCGAGATAGATGGAGTATCTTTAGCCGGGGCGACCGTAAGCTCCTCCCCTTCAGAGATGTTGGCCGCCTGCACATATCCAGCGTAGCCGTTATCCAGTTGAACAAAATACCAATCAGCCTGTTTGGACCAAATGCGCACCTTCGTTTGTTGAGGTATATCCGTCAAAATAAAAGACAGGCTGGAGGCTTCTTTACGCAAAGCAATTTTGGCATCCTGTCGTCCATCCTTCTTCTCCACGTTCCCCTGTTTGACTTTCTCTCCGGCTTTCATCAGGATGACTGCACCCGTCACTGTGTCTTCATGAACGGATATACCATATACTTCACGGACAGCTTGCATAGGTATATAAACCGATCCACTAATAATCTGGGGAGCTGCGCTGAGCATATATGATGTTCCATTCAATTCCCCCTGCGGCTTGGAAACGGTCATTTGTAGCAAATTTTGCCTCGTAGCCAAAATGATAGTTTGGCTGTCATCCTCGTAACGAATCGCTGGATCGATTTTACTTTGCACAAATTTGAGTGGTACCAGCATGTTCTTGCCAGAGTTTTGAGCTTCATACCCGGTTAGCTTTCCCTGGATAAAAATGGGGCGGATACTGCCTTGCCAATCGGGTTTTTCATGCAGTGGATTACCGAACCATACGACAGTAATTGCGCAGATGATCGCTGCGAACAACAGCAAGCTTGTAGCCCCTTTGAAACGTGAACGTTTACGGCGGCGTCTGGAATGATTTCTGGCCAATATTCAACCTCCATTGTCGGAACTTTGAATTACAGGATAACGTAAACTGAACTGGTTGCTGACAGACAAGTTATTTAAACAAAAAAACGCGGTAAATCCCCGCTTGTGGGGAATTTCTCACGTTTCCAACCCATTACAATATATACATACCGCACCGAAAAACTTCTATTCCTTATTTTGCTGAATTTCCTTGTTCATGCAAGCTTTGCACACTCCGTATAACTCCATACGATGTCCATGCACTTCGAAACCTGTCTCTAACGAGGCATGGTGTTCCACAACTGCCAAATACGGATAACTGAAATCTTCAATCTTTCCGCATTTTTCGCAAATGATGTGATAGTGCTCCGAAACATTGGCATCATAACGACTGGCGTTATCTCCATAGGTCAACTCATGTACCATACCCGCTTCTATAAACATCTTTAAGTTATTATAAACCGTAGCCACACTCATGCTTGGAAACTTGGATTCGAGCGCACGATATATTTCATCAGCGGTCGGATGTCCCATAGATTCCATCAAATAGTTTAATATGGCATGGCGCTGGGGTGTTATGCGTACACCTGTCTTCTTTAGAAGTTCCAAAGCATGCTGGACGCGAGCTGCCATATATGTCCACCGCCTTATCCCTTACTTACGATTTGCTTTATTACAACTATTTTACATTCTATTCACGTTGTACGTCTATTCACATTGTACGGTCAATTCAAGTTTCTTGTCAACGCGCCGCATTATCGCTGGATGACCCGTTAGAGGCTCCGGTAGCGGGAGATTCAGATGGAGCCGCAGGCGTTCCTGAAGCATTAGGCACATTCGTTCCTGCCGACTCGTCCAAGCCAGGCAGCGATGGCATTAGTAGCTTCTTGATCGTTAAATTACTGTTGCCTTCCACGTTGATCGAGTACTTACCTGTCCCATTTTGGCCTGAGATACTTTTACTATCTATTTTAAAAGGGAAGTCTGATCGAAGATTGCCGTAACTGCTGGACCCCTCCAGCTGAAAGTCACCATTCGACGGAAGATCCAACGCAATATCACCGACAGCACTGTATATTTTCCAATCTCCACCTACCTGCTCGCTGTGCACCTTGATCCCGCCATTGAGCGAATTTGCATTCAGCTTGGCTGTGGGATTCAGAACGTTCATGTCACCATTTTGGGTATCAACCGTAATATCACCTTCCGAGCGGGCAAGCTGAATGTCGCCTACCATCGTGCGTAGCGAAACCGTTCCTTCAATATCCCCTGCCTGCATATCACCGCGATTGGTTCGCATATCTACATCTCCGGTGATACGATGCAATTTGATCCGACCGTTCAAGGTGACTCCTTTGACATTGCCGATAGCATCATTAACCGTCAAATTCCCGTTCCCGCTCTCCAGCCGGATGCTGTCGATGGCATCTACTCCGTTGAGGGTAATATCCCCGTTGGAGGTTCTGATCTGCATATTAAATCGCCGATCCTCCGGCACTGTAATTAGCATGTTCGTACGGGGCTGGCGTCTGCTCGATGCTCCGTATGACTGCACCTCTGGACGAATCTGAATAGTCTTGCCGTCAGTAGAAGTCAGCGAGGAAGCTTGAGCAATCTTGTCCGCTTCGGCAGCAGGCGCTTGATCCACCCACAGGGTCGCACGTACCTCTACATTGGACACAGGACGTCTGATCAGCGTTACATCTCCATTGACCGAATCAACTACCAAATCGGACGTCTGCATCGTTACAGGCACCAGTACGCCGCCCATATCATATCGATTTCCTTTCGCCTGACTAAAATCCATGGACGCCGCGGTCAGATTCAAACTTACCCTGTTCCACAGATACATATAATGATTTTGCTGGGTCACGATAAAAACAGCGGCGGCCACAACCAATGCGGAGACAATTCCCTTCAGATCAGGTCTGAAACGTCGTCCGTTGTCGGGCCTGCCCTCCTTGCGGTAGTACACGCCAAAAAAAATCAGATACTCCAGTCCCCACAGCACAAAGATAATGGGCCACCATACGAGGAGCTGAAGCATATATTCGGTATGTTGGACAACATCCAAGATAAGCAGAACGCCTACAGCCATCAACAGAAGCGAAGAGGTGTAGCGCCCGACTCTTATTTTGCGGTGCACGCCAGCTTCACCCTCTTTCCTTTACCTTTTTACGTTTGACCGACAAGCCGACTTCTCGCAAGAAGACTAATAGTCCGATCAGCATTAATAAAATAGCTAACGTCAAAAAGCCATAGTCCTCGAAAAAGTTGCCCAGCCAGCGTGGTTTCATACGAAACAGAATCATAAGTCCGCCACCCGCCACGAGCAGCACGGCAAAAGACAAACCTCTCTCCCAGACATAAAATGGGCTGCTCTGCTGCCCTCGTGCGTCCATCTGTGCATAACGATCCGGCTTACGGCGATAGCGGACCATATAATCCGCTGATTGTAACACGTCATATACATTATAAAAATATAAAACAGGAATGAACAAACCGAGCAAAATAAGCAACGGAATGTTAATTCTCAAGCCGTCAGAAGCGACATACAGCATCGCAAAAATATCTAACAGAAGCAATACGATAAATGTAAGCCCTCTAATGAACAGCCCTAAAAAAAGATGGCCCAGGCCGGGTAACAATGCTGCCATGATAATGGCAATCACTTTGCGAAATTTAGCGTATTTAAAACGTTTACCCTGTTTGGGGTGTTCCCGCTGTTCCGGCTCCGGTGACTGTTGTCCCTCTCCAGACAGTAACGGTTGTTCCGAGTTCATGCCATCCTCCCCTTTGAATTCCATGCGTGATCCGCAGCAAATGCTCCAATGGTTAGATAGTACCCCAATCGGATTCAAGAGTAACTGGAAAAAATGTGGTAAACCCTCATTCCACGGAAACTGCCGCTACATCCTCCCACTGCCTGAGATCGGCTGCAATACGCACTGGATTAAAATCGCGGCGAGCCAGTACTTCCAAGGAAACCTCCATGCTCTGCCGATTTGGATGCAGTTCGTGAAAAGGGACATTCTCATGCTCTTTAATCACTATTTTACGTATTTCCACTTTTTCTTGCTCTAAATAAGTCGAAATTTGCTCCAGCAATCTATGGGATGACAATCCGTACAGTGTTATAAGATGACGTTGTCGTCCACGCATATACCGCAATTCGATTTTGTTAAACACCCATAAGTTTAGAAATACAAGCACAGTTGCCGCAATAGATGGAAAATAAAACCCAGCTCCGACTCCAAGGCCAATGGCTGCTACGACCCAGATGGAGGCGGCTGTCGTTAAACCAGTGATGGACTTGCCTGTAAATATAATAGTTCCAGCGCCTAAAAAACCCACTCCCGTAATCACAGCCGTAGCCAAGCGAGCCGGATCAATACGTACATTGGCTTCCTTGATAAAATCGGCAAAGCCGTAAATGGAGAGCAGCATAATAAGCGTCGAACCGAGACTGACCATAATATGAGTCCTCAAACCAGCCGCATGCTTTGAATGCTCGCGCTCAAAGCCAATGCATCCGCCGAGGAGCATGGACAGTAAAAGACGTAAAATGATATGCCAATTGTCTAAAACCCAAGGATTATCCATAAAGCTCCTTTCTCCGGTTATGTTGTGCTTCCCTCGCCGGGTTCGTGGTTTCTGTGCTATTAAGGCTATTGGAGTGCTATTTCACGTTATGCAGGTGGTATGTGGTTAATTCCACGCCTGGAGCCACCTCTACCGCCGATACGGGGCGAAAGCCGTGTTTTCGATAAAGGGCCACCGCAGGAGCATTTAAAGTTCCTGTAGATACGCTGAACAGCGGTATATGATGATATTCGTTCAAAGCATGCTTCATTAAGGAGTCGGCAATCCCTTTGCGAAAATGATCCGGATGAACCATCATACGTGTAAGAGTGAGTGAATCGGGTGACTCAGACTGCACCGCCAGCGCCCCTAACAGGTCGCCGTCCTCAATCCAGCCATAGAATGTCTCTCCGCAGCTTCGCAGCGTATCAAACGTATCCATAAGGGGTGGTATTTCATCAAAACCGATTCGCTCGGCCTCCAGCCTGTAGGCGATGTGCTGAAGACGCCATATCTGGCTGACCATTTCATCGTCTTCCAGTGAACATATGCTAATCATGCTGTATCCCTCCTTTTATTTAGGGCAGCTACGCTGCTGTTTTCTATAGAAAAACTCGTAACATGTCATTGCGCTTCCAAACTCTGTACAGCAGCTCTCATCAGAGCCTATACAAAAAGGGGCCTGTCCCTATAAGACAAGCCCCTTTCAAATCTATGCCATTAGCGGTTTAGCACTTCCGTCAGCAGCTTGTTGGCGAGGCCAGGGTTTGCTTTGCCCTTGCTCTCCTTCATCACTTGACCAACCAGGAAGCCAATGGCCTTCTGCTTGCCAGCTTTGTAATCCTCAACCGATTGCGGGTTAGCCTCTACTACCTGTTCGACGATCGTCAGGATCGCGCCCTCGTCGCTGATTTGCACTAGCCCTTTTTCTTCAACAATTTGCTGGGGCAGTTTATCACTCTCCAGCATTTCCTTGAAGACCGTTTTGGCGATTTTACTATTGATCGTCCCCTTCTCCAGCAGTCCGATCATTTCACCCAAGCCTCGACCTGTCAGTTTAACCTGCGACAGCTCCACACCGGCACTATTTAAATAGCCGAGCAAATCCCCCATCATCCAGTTGGATACTGCTTTGGCATCCTTCGTGTATTGAAGACTATCCTCGAACAAATCGGCCAGTGGCTTGGAAGACGTAATGACCTGTGCGTCATACTCAGGCAATCCATATTCCGAGGTGTAGCGTGCTTTACGCTGGTCAGGCAGTTCAGGAATCGAAGTACGGATGCGTTCTTTCCATTCTGCATCAATATGCAGCGTAACGAGATCCGGGTCCGGGAAATAACGATAGTCATGCGCCTGTTCCTTACCGCGCATAGACAGAGTTTTACCTTGGGCCTCATCCCAACGACGTGTCTCCTGTACAATCGTTCCGCCTTCCTCCAGCGTTTGTTCCTGGCGGAACTGCTCATATTCCAATCCGCGCTGTACGCCACGGAAGGAGTTCATGTTTTTTAGCTCTGCTTTAGTACCTAGCTCTTTCTGTCCATGCGGACGAAGGCTGATGTTCGCGTCGCAGCGAAGCGAGCCTTCCTCCATCTTCACATCGGATACGTCACAATACTGCATGATCGCACGTATTTTTTCCAGGTAAGCCTTGGCTTCTTCCGGTGAAGATATTTCCGGTTCCGAAACGATCTCGACCAACGGTGTACCGACACGGTTAAAATCAACCAAAGACGCATAGCCGCCATCGACATGTGTTAATTTGCCTGCGTCCTCTTCCAGATGCAGTCGGGTAATGCCGATACGCTTTGTCTCGCCGTTCACTTCAATATCAATCCAGCCATGTTCTCCGATCGGCTGATCGTATTGCGAAATTTGGTAAGCCTTGGGTGAATCAGGGTAAAAATAGTTTTTGCGGTCAAACTTGCTCACATCAGCAATCGTGCAATTAAGCGCCATCGCCGCTTTCATCGCATAATCAACGGCTTGACGGTTTAATACCGGCAGTACCCCCGGATGCCCAAGACAAATAGGACATGTATGCGAGTTTGGCGGTGCTCCGAAGGATGTCGAGCATCCGCAAAATATTTTAGACTTCGTATGCAGTTCCACATGGACTTCCAGTCCGATGACCGTCTCATATTTGGATGTAGTTGTAGACATGAATGGGTTCCCTCCTTTTCGGCAAATTACAGTTGCGGACGCTGCTTGTGAAATTCGGTATTTTGTTCAAAGGCATGTGCTACACGCAGCACGGAAGACTCGTCAAAGGCTTTTCCGATAATTTGCAGTCCAACCGGCAATCCATCCGCAAGGCCACAAGGGATGCTGATGGCCGGCACTCCAGCCAAACTCACTGGAATCGTCAAAATATCGTTCAAATACATCGTTAATGGATCATCCACTTGCGAACCGATTTTAAAAGCTGTTGTCGGCGCAGTAGGTCCAATAATGACATCATATTGTTCAAACACACGATCAAAATCCTGTTTGATCAGTGTACGCACTTTTTGTGCTTTCAGGTAGTAAGCATCATAGTACCCGGAACTCAGCGCATAGGTGCCCAGCATAATCCGGCGCTTCACCTCGGGGCCAAAGCCCTGCGTGCGGGACTGATGGTACAGATCCAGCAGGTTGTCCGGATTGTCTGCGCGTACGCCATAGCGTACACCGTCAAAACGGGCCAGATTGGACGATGCTTCGGATGAAGCCAGCAGATAGTATGTGGCTACCGCATATTCAGTGTGTGGAAGAGAGACCTCTTCCCATACCGCGCCCAGTCCTTCCAGTGTTTTCAGCGCGTCCAGCACCTTTTCCTTGACCTGTGGATCCACACCCTCACCCAGATACTCCTTTGGTACAGCAATACGAAGTCCTTTTACATCTCCGGTCAAAGCGTTCAAGTAATCAGGAACGTCTACCTTCGCAGAAGTGGAGTCCTTCTGATCATAGCCTGCAATGGCTTGCAGTATGTACGCCGAATCCTGAACATTTTTCGTAATCGGTCCAATTTGGTCCAAAGAAGAAGCAAAGGCCACCAAACCAAAACGTGATACCAGACCATACGTTGGCTTCAAGCCGACTACGCCGCAATAAGAAGCGGGCTGGCGAATGGAGCCGCCTGTATCGGAGCCGAGGGTGAAGTAAGCCTCGCCCGCTGCTACAGCTGCAGCCGAGCCGCCGCTGGAGCCTCCGGGAACGCGTTCCAGATCCCAAGGATTTCGTGCTGGGAAGAAGCTGGAATTCTCGTTAGAGCCGCCCATCGCGAATTCGTCCATGTTCATTTTGCCCAATGTCACGGTTTGCGCCGCACGCAATTTGCCGACAACCGTTGCATCGTACACGGGATCAAAATTCTTCAAAAACTGACTGCCGCACGTTGTACGCAGCCCTTCTGTCACGATGTTATCCTTAATGCCGACCGGCAGGCCAAACAGCAGCCCGCGTTCCTCTCCCGAGATCAGATGATCATCAAGCTGACGTGCGGATGCACGTGCCTGCTCCTCGTCAACCGTAATATAGGCCCTGATCTTGTCTTCCCGCGCACCAATCGTCTCCAGAGCATGTCCTACCAGGTCACTCACGGAAATTTCCTTTTGATGCAGCTTGTTATGTATTTCCGGCAATGTGCTATCAAACAAGCTCAATTTGCATCCTCCTTTCAAATGTGAAATCTATTCCAGAACAGCAGGAACTTTAAACTGTCCTTCTTCTTCTTCAGGCGCGTTGCGCATCACTTGCTCGTGTGTCAAACTTTCGCGAACTTCGTCGTCCCGCATGACATTGCTGACGTGCAGCACATGAGTGGTCGGTTTTACCTGTTCCGTATCCAGCTCATTCAGCTTCTCCGCATAGTGGAGAATGGCGTTCAATTGCCCTGTCATCGTGTCTTCCTCGGCTGCGGTCAGATTCAACCGGGACAACTTGGCTACGTGACGGACATCTTCCGTGGAAATGTTCATTCAAAAACCTCCTCGTGTATAAGAGGATTTTGCAAAAATCCAATAAGCGACTTCCAATGAACAATATATAGATCGAAATGGTCTAGTTCGTCTATATATTGCACTTCGGAGCGACTGGAATCGAATTTTGCAAAATCCTGATATCAAAAATGCTGCACCGAACTTTGAAATAACGTTTTTAATTATAGGATAGAACCCTTTACAATTCAATCTTTGACGCGGTACAGAAGCAAACTGTGTTACCTGGCGGTAAAATGCTACTAAATGTATATAAAAAAAGCACCTCTCGGTGCTCTTTCGAAAAGCGATAGGAGCTAAGAACGTGCCAATTATATATTTTTAAAAAGAGTCGGCATGAGCCGACCCCTATATCCAAGCACGTAAATTAACTTGTCTAATAAAATCAGCCTGTGACAACAATTCTGTCGCGGTTTCTTCTTCCTCAGCCTCTACCGAATCAAGACCACCGTTCATCACATGTCTGAACAGCTTCTCGTTATGCGTAGCAAGAGCATAATCTATCAGCGCTTCACGCTCAATCCGCTCGGCTTCCAGCTTCAAAATACTTTCTTCCAGCTCAATGTCCCCGGATGGTACGAAAAAATTGCGATTCACCTTCGGGACGCGAATGACATAGTCAAAAGCATTGTCCGCATTACGGTCGTAAGCAATGATATAACCATGTTCGCCCACAGGAAGATTCTGCTCAAAAGCATCCGCGACGATCATAATTCTAGTTCCTAAATGATGCATCGTTAGCCCCCCCGTTTGTCTGAACTTATCTGCTAAGTCTACTAAAAAAAAAGTAGCTTGTCTATATCATCTATGTATCTTCAAAACTGTCCATCTCCACGTCCCAGCCTGTGCTCATTCAGCCTTGTGTGCCAATTCTGTGCAATGGTTCCGCCTTGTTTTGTTACCTTTTTCCAGGTAATTACCTTCGGTTCAGAACCTTGCACAGAAGCTCTATCTCCTGTCTTTATGGAAAAATGGCGGCTATCTCCATTCTCACGATGTAACCCAGATATATACTTCCTTTTCATTCATGCTCCCCCTTGTGATCTGACGGCCAAATGCCTCTTTATCCTCTTAATGGGCAAAAAAAAGAACGCAAACCGGGATTCATCCACAGCTTGCGTGCTTCGCGAGTTTAGTATGTAACTTCAATATGTGTATGTTAACAAAAATAAAAACCTTTGTCTATACATTATTGATAATTTATTGTCGAAATGAGGCAGAACCTGTCACAGCTTTGATTCTGCCCCAACTGAAAACATTCATCACGTTTTACCGGATATACGGATTATTGGCTTTTTCATAACCAATAGACGTTTTGGGACCGTGTCCGGAGTACACCGTAACGTCATCCCCGAGCGGGAACAATTTGTTCTGAATCGAATCGTACAAGTCCCGTTCCCGCCCACCGGTCAGGTCTGTGCGGCCGACACCCTGACGGAATAATACATCCCCGGAGAACAAGTCCTTAACACACAAAAAGCTGACGCTTCCGGGTGAGTGCCCAGGTGTATGGAATACCTTGAATGTATGCCCGATCAGGTCCAATTGCTGACCTTCCGCCAAATCGTATTCGGCAGGCTCCGTCGAGATCGGCGGGGATGCCTCCGGCCACATCAAAGAGCCGTTTAATTTAGGGGATGCAAGCCAGTCCTGCTCCAAAGGGTGCAGATACACCGGACAGCCCTTCGCTTTGCGAATCTCATCTACTCCACCGATGTGATCAAAATGAGCATGGGTCAGCAAGATGGCTTCAATCTCCAGTGACTCAATGGCTCTCAGCAAAGGACCCGGATTCATACCAGGATCAATGATAACGGCTCGCTGCGGGTCATCCCCCTGAAGCAAATAGGCGTTCGTTTGGAGCGGGCCCAAATTAAAGCTGCGAATAGACAACGTCATATTTTAAAATCCCGAGATGAGCTCGCGCAATTCCTGAACAATCACAGGATGAACCTCGGTTCCCTCCCCATATTTCTCAGCCATTTCTTTACGGGCCACCGCAATTTTTTCCTGATAATCATCGGCTTCCCGATCCGGATTTTCACGTTTGAACCCGATCATAATTTGTTGGACATGCGCAGGACGTGGTCCCCAATGACCCAGTACATGGCCCCCTGTATCCGCAAAAATTACAATCGGCACAGCACGTCCGCCCATTGTCAGGAAGTTGTCCATCAGCGCCTGATGATTTTCCAAAATCAATACTTCAGTCGGAATCCCGCTATTCTCCAGCGCACGGAATACAACCGGCACGTTGCGAACTACATCTCCACACCAGTCGGCGGCCAAAATGAGTACACGCAGGTCGTCCCGATGGTTCAGGCTTTCAAAATACTCACGGTCCTCTTCACGGTTCCACACAAACTGATCATACCCGGAGCGGAAGGCTTCCTTGTTCTTTTCCATCCCCTCCATAAACTGTTCGGGGCTCAGACCTTTTCCAAAATATTGCGATACGTTAATACGACTCATGTTATACACTCCCTTTCTTGTTTTTGGACATAATCCATTTGATAACAAAATAAATGATCAAGAGCGCGAGGGCAACCAGCAAAATTGGTTTGATATAAGGTGCTGCCACTTCGTCAATCTGCTCCCACTTGTCTCCAAGCAGCATTCCTAAATATATAAACAGAACAGACCAAGGTATAACTGCCAGCGTCGTCAAAATAATAAAACGCCATACGCTCATGCGAGCCAGCCCGGCAGGAATTGAGATTGCGTGACGCACAACAGGGATAAAGCGGGCTGTGAAAATCACCCCTGTACCGTATTTGTTAAACCAGGCTTCGGCGTGGTCGACATGACTTTTCTTGATAAGTATGTATTTTCCGTACTTATCCAATACTGGTCTGCCGCCATAGCGTCCAATCCAGTAAATAAACAGTTGTGCCAGCACCCCGCCGATAGTTCCAAAAACAACCGCGCCAAAGAAGTTAATATGACCTGAGGACACTAAAAAACCGCCATAAGCGAGGACAATTTCACTTGGAATGACCTCAACCATCAAGCCTAGCATAATACCAAAATACCCAAGACTACGAATGATCTCAAACAAATAATTAATGATACTAGATATATGGTCCATTTTACTTCCCACTCCCTGCCTGTTCTCTATTTTCATTAGTGTATCACAGCGGCAGAACAAGTCGCCACTTCGCCCAAACAGGGAGGTGAGTGACCCCCGCTCTTCTGCCCGCATAAGTTGAGAGAGAGAGAGGAGGGGGTACGATATGCCTCCCGGCAAAATCCCCAAGCATAACAATCCGCAATCCCGTCTACCCACGGCTCGCGGTATCCGACGTGCATGCAGCAAAGAGCTGTACCGAACCTGTAAGCGTCTGCCCGTTCACATTGCTCCCGATCTGGTCAAGCAGGGCGAAGAGCTGTACTGCCGCAAGGTCGCCGAACACCTCATCTGGATTGCCGAAAACCACAGCAACCGCAGACTACTGTGCGACTGGTGGGATGAAGATGTCAGCGAGGAACTCGCAGCATTGTGGCAGGTGGATCGCGCCGTTTTGTGCACTGCCTTTAGAAGTGCCTTTGGCGGATAGTTCTGCGCATCCAAGGATATGCGAAGCAAGGGAAGCAACTCAATCTGTAACTGCAAACTGTAAATTGTGAATCACAATAAAAGTGGAGCCACTTCGCAGTGGCCCCACTTTTGCTATATCTCTATTCCTGTTTCTTTGTCTGCCCTGCTCCCTCGGGAAGCAGATCCGCACAGGCACGCTCCAAATAAGGATCAGCATGAATAAAATCCCGAAATGCCGTGTATTCACGCCATAAAACAGAACGTTCCCCTGCTTGGCCTTTGACGGCACGGATCAAAATATTTTTAGGCGTATGCTCCATGTCGATAAATTCCAGTAACTGTGTCCGGTATCCCATCATGTCCAGCAGCTTGGCCCGGATACCGTCTGTCGCCAGCGCTGAAAAGCGCTCCTTCAAAATACCATGGGAAAGCAATGGCTCCAGCACCGGATTTTCCAACTGGCTAAACAGCTCATGCTGGCAGCACGGAACCGACAGAATAACGGACGCTCCCCAGCGGACAGCTTTCTCCAGCGCAGCATCCGTTGCGGTATCACAGGCATGTAAAGTCACGACCATATCCACCTGCTCCAGCTCGTTATAGTCCGCAATATCACCGACCAAAAACTCCAATTGGCGGTATTGCAGCTTTTGAGCCAGAAGATTACAGGTTTCAATAACATCTGCCTTCAAATCCAGACCCACGATCTGCAAAGGTCGTTTTTGCTGTACTGCCAAATAATGATACAGCGCAAAGGTCAAATATGATTTGCCGCAGCCAAAATCCACAATGGTTAACGGGCGGCCTACGGGAAGGTTAGGCAGTACATCCTGCACCATTTCGAGAAAACGGTTGATTTGGCGGAACTTATCATACTTGCGGGCCAGTACCTTGCCGTCCTCATTCATGATCCCCAGTTCAATCAGAAAAGGAATCCGTTCACCTTCTTCCAGCACGTATTGCTTTTTGCGGTTATGTGACAGGTCGGCTGAGCTTTTGCTCGGTGATTTTGTCAAAATGGACACTTTATATTTTTTACTGATCAGCACCTGATAGTCCGCATTCTTCGCACACAAGAGCCCTTGACGGAACGTATCCTCAAACAAGGTAGTCATGCGCTCATTAGCTTCATCAGGGGTCAGGTTTTCATGAATGACCTTGTTGCTGTAATGAAAAGCAAACTGGTAATGCAGTTTGTTCTTCAATTCCACAGGCTTGATTTGCACTTTAGTAAAGGAAGCATCCTCCCGTTTGCGAAGCTGACTCAGCGTCGCGGTTATGAGGGACCCTCCTGTAGTTAGTTGGTATATAAGTTCACGCAGTGAATCCAAAAGGTACATCTCACTTTCTTCCATGTAGTTGGGTAATCTCGACCAGACCTTCGGTTACTTCCAGGCGTGAAAGTCCACCCCGTTGCAGCTCCGCATCCGTCTTATCCAGCAATTGAGTATAAAATGCCTCCGCATCCGGCAGCAGCTCCGGCTGCTCCCATGCCAGTCCGAACCAAACATCAGCGGCCTCGTCCAGTCTGTCCTCTCGTTCGTAATAAACAGCCAGCAGCTTGCTTGTTTCGGCTGGCAGCTCATATTCCTGAACCAAATTGACGATACACGCAATTCGCTCAGGCAGAACCTGGATGTCACGGGTCGCACCATTCACATCACTGTACAAATATAGATGAAGGGATTTTATCAAGATTCGTATGCCCTCGTCTGTTCTGTCGGTTTCCAGGTAAATAGCGGCTTCTTCTTCCAAAATGCGAGCCACCTGCTGAAGCTTGTCCGCTTCAATACCGGGGCCCAGTCGGAAAAGCTCTATAATTTGTTCCGGCGGCAATCGTCTGAGCAAATCTGAACGAAGGCGAAACTGCTTGTTAAGCAGGTCATCCAGTTGTTTCAGCGCTTCGACGTGTTTATTTTCACGCCTTAGACCAAGCACCGATGCTACTGCCGATGTCATTTCTTCCATCATACTGAGCAAATAATCTTTTCTGAGCAAGCCGTTCCCTTCTTTCCATCCCGATGCCTCGACAACCAGGAACTATTTCACTTCTGATTGTAAGTCATCCTTGTGCAAAAGCCAAATGGCTCGGTCAAGACGGAAACCGTTTGGTAACAATCAAAATCAATTTAAAACGCCAAAAAACCGGCCCCCCTCTGTATTGGTACCAGATGGTTCCGGTTTTTTGGCTTTGTTGTTCAAGTTTACTGCTGGATGTTTTGTTGTAAAAATGCCAAGATGGCATGTACCAGTTGTTCCGGCGCTTCGAACAGACTCATATGACCAGCTTCAGGTATTGTGACCTGAGTGACCCCGGCCCGATCTGTCGTAAACGTCCGGGCGGGAGGAATCGCCTGATCCTGCTCCCCCGCCACTAACAGAGTGGGCAAGGTGGAAGCCGACAGCACGTCACGGCGGTCAGAACGCTCACGCATCGCCAAAGATGTGCCTACGGCTCCTTGTGGCGGCGTTTTATAACCGATTTCTTTGACCTTGAGCACCTGATCCGAAAAGGACTCTACGTGTTGTGGAGCAAAAAGTCCGGGAACGAGTCCATCTACAAATGCGGTGATTCCCTCTGTTTGAATGGTGGATACGGCCTTGTTCCGTTTTTCTTTTCCTTCCTCTGTATCCGCATAGGCGGTGGAGTGAATCAGCCCGAAGGCTGTAAGTCGCTCGGGATGGCGCTGTACCGCAGAAAGCGTCAAATAGCCCCCGAGGGAATGGCCGAACCAGGCAGCCTGTGGAATGTCCAGTTGCTCTTGAAGCTTAAGCACATCATTCGCCATTTGATCAATCGTGTAGGCTCCAAGCGGAGCATCGCTACGTCCATGACCACGCAAGTCCGGAACAATGCAGCGATAGCTTTGGGACAGCAATGGAACAACCTTATCCCAATAGGAGGAGCTTCCACAAAATCCGTGCAGCAGGATGATGGGCTCTCCTTTTCCCTGTTCGGCATAGCAGATTGTCGTTCCTTCACATAGTACCTTTTCCATGTTGAACCCTTCTTTCTCTGTATATAATCTATTGGAGCGAATATATTATGATTTGAACATGCTGATGTATATTATTAAGCAGACCATCAATATCTGAAACGATAGCTCTCTGGAAATTCTTGCGAATCTGCTCTTAAACCAAACCCGCAAGCCGCAGCATGGGCTATATGTGTAGCCATCGTCATGACGAGATGCAGTGATGTCATTTGCAATGTCCAGTAGGGTTTGGGACTGCGCTCGTTCACAATGGCAGCGACGCTGTAATCTCCGACAGACGGCAGTGCCAGTCCGACCGAACGTGCCGGAGTCAGCGGTTCACGGGCAACGAGAAACATCCCCGCCGAGCCTTGCTGCCCCAGACAAGCGTCGATGGCAATCACATGATGGTCCTCGGGAATACGCTTCAAATACGAAACCAGATGATCCGCGTCGCACGGCTCAGTCATGGTGCCTATCACATGTGGAAAGCCCTGTTCCATAAGCATGGTGCCGACCAGCGGTCCCAGTGAATCGCCTGACGAACGATCCGTGCCGATACAAACAAAGGTCAGCTTATTCACCTCATGAAGAGAATGAATTTCCCGAAAAAACGGTACGAGCCCTTTGCGATCTGTTTTTTCCGCATTACTGTCTAAAGGAGAGCGCCCAGATACGGAAGCCCGATTATACAAAGACACCTTCGTCCATCCTCCTTGATCCGGCCGTTGACCGATAATCTGACTTTCAGTACATTCTACAACAAAAACATGGTACAATACAGGCAACTTCCCCTGATTATGAAAGGATGGAACATTAACAATGGATTTGTCTGTACCGTCTCATGCCAACATTGAACATATGATTGAAGGCATCAAAACCAAGCTTCGTATGGCGAGTGGCGCTGCTATGCAGTCCTCCGCTTTCTCTCTGGAGCAATACGAGGATCTCCGTGATGTCTATGATATGGTGATAAACAAGCCTAATCTGAGTATTTCAGAAGTCGAGGCCATCGTCTCCGAGCTGGGCAGATTACGTAACCCCTCCTGATCAGAAGACGGATGCTCACCGTTTAGCTTACTTACAGCCTAACATCTTGGGTGACACTGTTCATGGTAGTGCCTCCCGTAAATAAAACTCGTATCTCCGTTCGCATTAACAGACGCGTAACGGGATACGAGCTTTATTTTTATCCATCTCTTATGCGTTTCTTCGCAGATGCCTTTAAGGTAAATCCGCCAACACCAGTTCAGACACATCCTCATTCCCTGTAGCTTGTAATTTTAAATGACAGCTTTTGTGGATTCGTGCGGCATCACCGGGTCCCAACTGAAAATTGCCATCCTGGCAAGTAACCTCCACATGACCACTAACAACGTAAATATGAGTCCGCCGTTCCTCCTGCTGAGGTAAATCAAGCTGTTGACCTTTTTCCAATCTGCTGAGATACAGATTTACATCCTGAGCGATGGACAGTGTTCCTTCAAGTCCTGATCCAGATATGGCGGGCTGTAAGTGATTTAGACGCTCGCTGTGTTTGAAGTTTTGCACCTGATAAGAAGGCTGAATACCGGGGTTCTCTGGCAAAAACCACATTTGCAAAAAACGAACCGGCTTCTCGTCCCTTGTATTTCGCTCCTCGTGTTCAATCCCTGTGCCTGCACTAAGAACCTGAATCGTGCCGCTTTTTAAATCCTGTTCATGACCCAGACTGTCACTATGGTGCAGTTGGCCTTCAATCACGTAGGTGACAATTTCCAGATCATGATGCGGATGTCTTTTGAAGCCCTGCTGCGGTTTAAGCTCATTGTCATTATGGGCCAGCATACAGCCGAAATGCGCGTTGCTCGGATCTTCATAATCCGCAAATGAAAAGCTAAACTCACTATGGATCCACCCTTTATTTGAGGTATGCCTCTCTGCCGATGTCACTATTTTAATCATATCTAACACCTCCATGGATTCCAGTTCCGCAAAGCAGCCCTTACTTCATTTTTCCTAAGCCACTTCCGGCCCGGCATTGCAAACGCTGTGATACGATCCTTTTACCCTTGGCTTATAAGGGTTAATCAGAGCGGTGTTCCGGTCAGGTTTTGCCCTCAGGTTCAATATTGGTTAAGTTTATAGTACGAAAAGATAAATTGATGTACACAGCCATAAGGAGGAGATTCTCTACATATGTGGTCCCAAGAACCTCACACATTCCATTTTTTTTCATACTATTTACGTCGCAGTCTGTACGCGTCCATCGTCATGATTGGCGTTTTGCTTCTTATTGCCTACACTGCTCGATGGATCGGTACAGCTCCTTTTCTATATTGGGATGAACGCATTCAGGCTGCAATCTTTCCAGACACAACGGCGGCTCATCACAAGCTTCTGCCTGTCGCTGTATTCATTACGTCTTTCGGTTCCTTCCGTGTCTCATTACTCACTGCCCTGGGTATTGCCACCTTGTGCTGGGTATATCTCCGTTCGAGAGCTTATGTCTTTGCAGTAATAAGCAGCTTTACGGCGATGTGGGTGTTGAACACGCTCATTAAAGAAATTTTGCAACGGCAGCGCCCAGCACTTCAGCATTTGGTAGAAGTCGGCGGCTATAGTTTTCCCAGCGGGCACGCCATGATTTCCATGGGATTTTACGGTATGGTTTTTGCCATTTGGGCGATAGAACGAAAAATTCATGAGCGCTCTATCTTCCTTCCCTGCGTTCTTGGCGCACTTTTGATTCTCCTGATCGGGCTAAGCCGGGTCTATCTGGGGGTTCACTTTCCAACTGACATCGTGGGTGGTTATATCGCCGGAATCATTTGGCTGGTGTTTACCGTTCCTGTTATCTATCGGCGAGCATAGCTGCCGTGTTCTTTGTTTTCATCGACTCCCGGTTCGTAAGTGGCTTGAGACGTTTTTTTGTTTCACACGGAGTTACGGCGTTTATATACGAAGTAAGCAACATAACGCAGCACTTTAAACTTATCACTCACAAAAAGCGTTATGATTCTGTTAGACAGACGTTTCTGCTAAACTGAAGATTAAGGGGGCGATCCTTGTGTGGGGAATTGTATTAAGTATTGTAATGGCTATTATTATTGGATTGATTGGCGACGCGCTCGCTGGCCATGAAATGCCTGGGGGTATCGCAGGCTCTATGATCGCCGGATTTGTAGGAGCTTGGCTTGGTGCCACGCTGCTGGGAAACTGGGGTCCGGTCATCGGTGATTTTGCAGTCATTCCGGCCATACTTGGAACCGCATTATTTGTGTTCCTGCTCGGACTTGTGTCCAGGCTTTTAAGAAGGGCTACCTAACATTTATATATATTTTTTATTCTATAAGAGGAGTGATATGACATGAGTAACATTGATAATCAAAATACGGTAGGTAATACTTCAAGCTTTGCAAAGGGTCTATTCATCGGAGGTTTGATTGGTGCTGCGGCAGCCCTACTATTCGCGCCGAAGCCAGGCCGCGATTTGCGTAGCGATTTGTCTGATAAAATTACGGTTGTTTCCGATAAAACAAAAGATGTTGCATCCGTAGTGAGCAGCAAAGCAACAGATCTGGCTAAAACCGTTTCCTCCAAGACAGCAGATGTAGCCAAAACGGTAGCCGAGAGCAAAGACAACATCGTATCCAGTGTAACCAAAGCTTCTGCCGATGTCGCTGATGAAGCGGCCAAAGCGGATAAAGAGGTTATGGATGCAACGGCTCAGGCTGCCAAGGAAACGCAAAAACAATTAAACGCGACTTCCTAATGACAGGGAATTCTGTTTACAACAAGAATAGACCTTAAAACACTGAACAGCCAGCATGCACGAAGCTGGCTGTTTTTTAGATGACAGAAAGGCAGGGATGACGATGAGCAAGCTAAACTCGTATGGAGATGATCTTAGCGTAAACAACAAACGGACCTTTCATCCCCGGCAGGGTCAGGATGAATCCAGGGATTTTGACGTGGATGAGCATCCTTTTGAATTGCGTCATGAAGTGAAACGGCTTAATACCCGTTTAGATCAAATAGCCGACATGCTGGAAAAAGTAGAATTTCGCGATGTACTAGAAACCTATTCCAATCCCAAAAAAAGAATCATCAGTAACCTGACCGCAGGCATTGCAAGGGGTCTTGGCCTTACGCTGGGGACGGTTGTCATACTCGCGCTACTCGCTTGGCTGCTCAGCTTCCTTGTACAACTGAATCTTCCGATCATCGGAGATTTCATTGCCGAGCTGCTAAGCTATATCAAAATGAGCCAAGGCGGAAATTAGACAGCAAAACGATCCATAGTAACCAGAGGTTCGTGCGTACACGCAACCCATTACTATGGATCGTTTTGATCTGTACATTTTGGATGACTGCGCTAGAGCTTGTTGCGCTTGTTAGCTTTCAGCAAATCTCCTGTCCATCCCTTCATCATCAGCCAGCCGTACATCCCCACCATACTTAACAGGGTCGCCGCAATCACGGCCGTAAAACCCCAGCCTGTTTTGATCCATGGCAGATTCTCGAAGTTCATGCCCCAAATGGCGCCCACTACAGTGGCCGGTGTAAATACAGCCGTTACAATGGTGAGCGTCTTCGTAATCTCAGTTCCCCTGAATGCTGAAATGGCATCGTCAATGGAGATCAGCGTGTCAATTTCCTTTTCATAATGCCGGAACAGCCCTTCCATTCGATTGACACGGTGAAGCAGTTGCTTGAAAAAGCGATTTTCCTCCAGTTCATCAAGATATGCCTCCCGGGAAGCCGTCACCAGCTCTGAAAAAGGAATGAACATATTGCTCCAATACAGCAGCTCAAAACGCGCATTCAATATAGAATCCATCAGCGTCCGGGCATTTCTTTTCTCCATACCCTCTTCCAGTTTTCTGAGGTTAATCTCGAATTTGTCCATTCCCGTATGAAAATAATGAAGAACGGCCCTCGCCAGCACAAACATTCCATCAGCCGCACTTTCACATCGGTCAAGCATTTTTTGACGTTCAACCGTGTGCATGATTTCGCGGGTATTCTGATCCAGGTTTAAGGTTACTAATTTCTGGTCCAGCACGAGAAAATAGAACTTGTTACAATCGCGTTGACTGTTGATTTCCTCCTGAATGGAATAGATTAGCGAGCCGCATATCAAAGGTTGATCGCCATCCGGAAAGCGTACAGAAATAAAACTGGACGGGATATCCTCTACCTTGTCCAGCCATTCCTGAGCGTCCGGGAGCTTATCCTTTAGCTCTTGTATGACGGGGGACTGCCAGCCTGTAGCGCTGATGTCCCACCATTCCCACCCTCCGCGAAAGGAGGAAATCTGTTCAAATGCTGTCGTGGATTTCACCCTTCCTCCCCCTCCTTTTCCGCTTTAAAAAAGGACACGCTTCCCTGATGGAATGGCGTGTCCTTACGATGTGACGTCCAGTAATCGAAACCATGAAGGCCGTCTTCCTATCATGAGATAGAAGAATTAGACATGATTTGTTTCAGCTTCTCGGTTGCCCGCTTCTGGATGCGGGATACACTCATCTGCGATACGCCCAAGGTCTGCGCAATCGCACGTTGAGATTGACCATCCTGAAATGCCAGAAGAAGCACCTTCTGTTCCTGCTCTTTCAGTTGGCTTAGGGCTTGCTGTAAATCCATTCGTTTTTCCACAGTGTCATAGTCGTTGGCATCTGAGCTGATAAGCTCGCCTAACGTAGCCGCACTCTCCTCCTGGGATAAAGGGGAATCCAGTGACACATAATGGTAGCACTCACGACCTGCGAGCACTTCGATCGTTTCCTCTACGGTAAGGTCCAAATACTCCGCAATCTCGTTCACATTCGGCGAACGTTCCAGTTTGACGGTTAGTTCGTCGATAGCATGCTGAACGAGCGCACCCTTTTCCTTGATGCGGCGAGGAACCTGAATGTACCAGGATTTGTCGCGCAAATAATTTTTCATATGTCCCAGCATACTTTTCATAGCATACGGTTCAAAGGGGATTCCCAAGCTGATATCGTATTGCTGAAGCAGACGTATCAAAGCCATCTGACCGGTTTGGTATAAATCCTCGTATAAGTCCGGGCGGTTACGGGAGATTTTCCCGGCAGCCATCTTGACCATTGGCTCATACTTGCGGATTAGCACGGTAGCAATCTCGTTATCTTTGGTTTGCTGGTACTCCCAGATTAGACCAACGGCTTCATCCATCGACTCCGGGGGAGTTACCTTTTCATTCATACTTTTTCCTCGCTTCTGACCAGACGCTTTACAAGCACGACTTCCGTGCCTTTTCCAGTCTCATTCAAGATATGGACATCGTCCATAAGCGCCTGCATGAGATAGAATCCCAGTCCGCCTACCTGCGCATCATTCAGCTCTTTGTCATGCAAGGATGCAAGTCGGGACGGGTTCTCCATTCGTTCAAAGCTCTCCCCTTCATCTTTGACACGGATGGACAACGAAGCTTCGTCAAATTCGAATGTTACTTCCACCACTCCGCCTTCATGACCGTAAGCATAAAGAACAGAGTTATTACAGGCTTCAGATACAGCCACTTTCATGTCTTCTATATCCTCGTAAGAGAATCCCATTTTCGCGGCAATTCCGTACAAATTTAATCTTACAATATCGACAAAGTCAGCAGTTGCCGGCAAATTAAGAACTACTTTTTGAATTTGAGCATTCATTTCTTTTTCTTTCCTTTCCTATTGGGAATTCTCCTGGGGGACAAAGAATTTGGCAATACCGGTCATATCAAACAGTTTTTGAATTTGAGGGGGTACCTCCTGAACGGCAAACCGGGACTCCATCCCATGCCTTGCCTTCAAAATAGATAACAAAATACCGATACCTGTACTGTCAATGTATTTAAGCTCTTTTAAGTTAATAATCAAGTCCTGGCCGGATTTCCCCACCAAAGGCTCCATCACCAGACGAAAATCAGGTGCCACCGAAAGATCCAGCTCTCCGCTAAGATACACGGTATTTACTCCATCGTTTGTTTCAGTAATCGCATTGAACTTCTCATTTTTATTAGTATTCATAGGCCAACTCTCCCGAAAAAAGATTTCCTTACATACTAACCCATTATACGATCGCTTGAATCACCGCATGATGCTTTCTGCACCTTCCAAATGTCACCATCTACACATCAGGCTACGCCTCGTGAATTTGGTCTTTGCCTGATTGCATTGGAAAATGATCCGGAGAATGCCGCAGTAGAGCCTGTTTTACACTGCTGATTTTCACGGGTTTGCTAATATAATCGTTCATTCCGGCTTCAATACATCGGGGCTGAATACCATCCATCACATTCGCTGTCATGGCGATAATAGCAGGCTGTGACCTTCCCGCCAATTGTTCACGCACCTTGCCCGTACACTCTAATCCGTCCATCACAGGCATTTGCAGGTCCATGAAGATATAGTCATAATCCTGGTTAGCCATGACCATATCAAGCGCCTGCTGCCCGTCTGCTGCCACATCCGAAGCCAAACCGAGCTTATCCAGTATATTGACCATCAGCTTCTGGTTAATCGGATGGTCATCCACGACCAGTACAGGTTTACGGCTTGAGGAGTTCTGATGGAGAATTTCCCATTCGTGACTGGACTCTCCCTCCAGTTCATTTTCCTGAGCAAAGCCAAGCTTCGTTGTAAAATGGAATGTTACCCCTTGCTCTCCACTTGTATCCACACGGATATCGCCGCCCATCATGTTCACCAATGTTTTGCAAATAGCGAGTCCTAAACCGGTTCCACCATATTTGCGCGTCATCGAAGAATCAAGCTGGGAAAAGGGCTGAAACAGCCTTCCAACCTTGGCTGGCTCAATACCAATGCCTGTATCCTTCACGGAAAATTCAACGGTAAGTCCTTCGTCGCTACGCTCTTTGACCGATGCAAAGACATATACACCACCACGATCTGTAAATTTGACGGCATTGGATACCAGATTAATGAGAACCTGACGCAGTCTTCCCATATCACCGTATAACACTGGCGGTAGCTGCTCATCCAGAAAATAATCCATCTCCAGATTCTTTCGATTTACTTCCACCGTAAACAGGCTGAAAACTTCCTTGATACAGGAAACCAGATCAAACGGATATTCCTCTATCTCCATTTTGCCTGACTCCAGCTTGGTAAAATCCAGAATATCGTTAATGACCGCTACGAGCGCATCTGCACTGCGGCGGATGATATCGGCATATTCCTGCTGATCGCTTTGCAGCTCTGTTTCCATCAACAGGTCAATCATGCCAATCACACCGTTCATAGGTGTCCGAATTTCATGGCTCATCATAGCCAGGAACTCCGTTTTGGCATTGGCTGCGATTTCGGCTGCCTCCTTGGCGGCAATCAGTTCGCTATTCATCTTCTCCAGCTCATGCGTCTTCTGATGAAGCAGCATGGACTGTGTTTTCAGGCGTTTGTTGGTCAGATACATTTGCACAAAGCCTTCAATTTTGGACTTGAGAATTTGAGGGATGAATGGCTTCACCATATAATCAATACCACCCGCTGAATAACCGGCAAACAAATGCTCCGCTTCCTTACTGTTAGCGGAAATGAAGATGATCGGAATATCTTTCGTCTTCTCTCTGGCCTTAATCAGCTTTGCAGTCTCAATTCCATCCATACCCGGCATTTGCACATCAAGGACTACCAGTGCGAATTCATCTTTTAACAGACATCGCAGTGCTTCTTCCCCGGATGTTGCCTTTACCAAATTATATTGTTCACTCTCCAGCACCGCTTCAAGAGCGAGCAGGTTCTCAGGTCTGTCATCTACCAGCAGTATATGAATCGGTTCATGAAGCCCCATGGGATCCTCCTAAGCATCTCTATTTTATCTTCCGGTATATTTTTTCTACCCGGTCCAGCGGCTCGTAGGAATCACTATAATCGGTAAAATGTATGGATTCCTTGGCCCCAAGCACCAATACGCCAAAATGGCTCAAGCTATCATAAAACAACCCGTGTACATGGTTGCGAAGTTCATCGTTAAAATAAATCATGACATTCCGGCAAAAAATAACGTTGAACTCGTTAAAGGACCGGTCTGTCGCCAAGTTGTGCTCCGCAAAAATAATGTTTTTACGTAAAAAAGGATGAAACATCACTGAATCATACTTGGCTGTGTAATATTCGGAGAACGATTGCGTACCTCCTGACTCCAAATAATTTTTGGTATACAGCTTCATTCGATCAATCCCGTATACGCCTTCCTTCGCCTGCTGTAAAGACAGGTTATTCATATCCGTCGCATAAATACGGGCTTTATCATATAAGCCTTCCTCATGCAGCATGATCGCCATCGAGTATACTTCCTCACCTGTCGAGCAGCCTGCATGCCATATTCGAATATACGGATATGTCCGTAAAATCGGTATTATTTTCCGCCTGAAATTCAGAAACAGCTCAGGATCACGGAACATCTCGGTCACTGGAATCGAAAGGCTTTGCACCAGTCTGTCGAAGGCGCTGCGATCATGCAGCACCTTCTCCAGAAGCCCTGATATCGTGCTAACATTCTCGGACTGTGCATGATAATAAATACGCCGCTTGATCGAAGGCAGAGCGTAGTTACGAAAATCGTAGCCGTACAGCCGATGAATGCCTTCCAGCAACAGCTCAATCTCAATCATTTCCCGCTCCGTTTCATTCGATTTCAGTTCAATAGCAGCATTATCCGCCGTATCCTTTGATGTCATAATCTCTCTCCAATTCCTGAATAGGTTTTCCAGTACCGCTCCAATCATGTGTTGATTTATATTACCCATTTTTTCGGGCTACGAATACAGCCATACCCGCATTAATGACAAAAGCTGTTCGGTTTGAATCGGCTTCTTCACATAATCGGAAGCGCCTGCCTCAATACACTTGGAACGATCATCCTTCATAGCCTTGGCTGTGAGGGCAATAATAGGCAGCTTCTCGAATTGCGGCATCAGCCGAATTCGCCGCATGGCTTCATATCCGTCCATTTCCGGCATCATCATATCCATCAGCACCAGATCAAAATCAGGTGTCTGTTCCAGCATTTCCAGCGCTTCTCTACCATTTTCCGCAAAGGTAACCTCCATGCGGTAACTTTCCAACACACTGGACAGGGCGAATACGTTCCGGATATCATCATCCACCAACAATATTTTTTTACCTTCAAACAATTCTTCCTTGTTATATAGCTTCTGCAAAATTTTACGTTTGTCCTCAGGGAGATTCGCTTCGACACGATGCAGGAACAGGGTCGTTTCATCCAAAAGCCGTTCGGGCGATTTGACATCCTTAATAATAATGGACTCCGCAAATTTGCGCAGTTGCGTTTCTTCTTTGCTGTCCAGGTCTTTACCCGTATAAATAATAATCGGCAGATCGGTCAGTTCCTCATTGTCCCGAATGCGGTCGAGCAATTCAAAGCCTGTCATATCGTTAAGCATAAGATCCAGCACCATACAGTCATATCGCTGTACCCCCAGCTCATTCAGTGCTTCTTGCCCGGTGGACACCGCCGTAATAGCAACATCGTCATGGTCAATCAGCTCAATAATGGATTTACGCTGATTCTCGTCGTCCTCGACCACGAGAAGACGTTTCACCATTTTATCTGTATATGATTTAATATGTGAAAATGCCTTATCCAGACTTTCCTTTGAAGATGGCTTTTTGAGATAGGCAATCGCACCCATCATCAAGCCTTGCTTCACATCGTCGATGACCGAAATAACATGTACCGGAATATGCCGTGTAAATGAATTTCCTTTCAGCTCGCCCAAAATGGACCAGCCATCCATAACAGGCAATTGAATATCCATAATAATGGCGTCCGGCAAATAGGATCTGGCCATGTCCAGCCCATCGTCTCCCTGTAGAGCGATAAGTGCCTTAAAGTCACGGCTACGAGCCATATCGTACAGGATTTTAGCGAATTTAACATCATCCTCTATGATCAGTAATACCTTATCCTTCGAGGCAATCTCGTTCCGGTCGTCGCCTGGGTGCACGATGTTCTCCGATTTTTCCTTTGAAGGCATCTGATACATAGGCAACTGCTCAGCGGGAACAAGCATAGGAGAATTCGACTCTGCGGATGCTGCCACACCACCAGTATCCAGTTCCGCGCCCGATTGCGACTCCGCACCCTCTGTTGTTTGCGTTTGTTCCGGCAGATACAACGTGAAGCAACTGCCCTGCCCCTGCTCGGATTCTACTGTAATGACACCTCCCAGTAATCTTGAAAGCTCGCGGCTGATCGACAAGCCAAGTCCGGTTCCACCGTATTTACGGCTGGTTGTTCCATCTACCTGCTGGAAAGCCTCAAAAATGAGATCCGTTTTATCCGAAGCAATGCCGATGCCCGTATCATGTACAGACAAGGCCAGATAGGATTTATGCGGATTTAGAAAGCCAGGAAGCTGGTCACCAGTTGCCCTTGAAACACTAAAACAAACAGATCCCTCTGTCGTAAACTTGAATGCATTGGACAATAAATTGCGTAAAATTTGTTTAAGACGATACCCGTCACTGATAATGGCTTCCGGCAAGTTTTCTTCTATCTCGGTATGAAGTTGAAGTTCACGCTTGGCTGCGACTGGAGCAAAATTTTGCTCCACAAACATCTCCAGTTCTTTCAGATTGACGGCTTCATGGTTAATATCCATTTTCCCGGCGTCCACTTTGGATAAATCCAGAATTTCATCAATCATTTTCAGTAAATCTGCGCCTGACATATAAATGGTCTGTGCATATTCAACCTGCTTGGGCTTAAGATTGCCGTCCTTGTTCTCAGACAGAAGCTGGGATAGAATGAGCAAGCTATTCAGCGGAGTACGCAGTTCATGCGACATATTCGCCAAAAACTCGGATTTGTATTTGCTCGTGATGCCCAACTGCATCGCCTGCTGCTCCAACTGGCCACGCGCACGTTCGATCTCGTCGTTCTTTTCTTCCCCTTCCCGAACCTGCTCTTCCAGCGCTCTCGTCTTGGCTATCAGTTCGGTGTTAAAATGCTCCAGTTCCTCCTGCTGACGCTGTAGCAATTCTTCAGAACGTTTAAGCTCCTCCGTCTGCTCCTCCAAATTTTCGTTAGAACGCTTGAGCTCCTCTTGCTGGGTTTGAAGTTCCTCGGACTGGCACTGCAATTCCTCGGTCAACGCCTGCGATTCGCGCAGCAGTTGCTCTACCCGCATCCGTCCCTTAATGTTGTTCAAAATGATCCCCAAGCTCTCGACTAATTGAGCAAATAGCTTCGTTTCCAGATCACTAAAGCGGTCCAGCGACGCTACTTCCACAGCACCGATACAATCGTCCTCGAACAAAATAGGGAAAATCATAATTCCCACCGGCTTACTCGCCCCCAATGCGGAGCCGACGGACAAGTATCCATCAGGAGCTTCTGTAATCAGGATCGGCTTACGATCCTGAACACTTTGTCCAAGCAAGCCTTCGCCAACATGGATAACGTCCTTGATCGAATCTTCACCAGACTCCTTCGCATAGGAGCCGTACAGCTTAAATTGGGCATCCTCCACTTCCTTGCCTTGCAAATAAATCGCTCCGTAGCTGCCTCCCAAAATGGGCGTAAACTCACTGATAAACATCTGTGCGACCTGCTCCAGTGAATTCACGCCTCGGAACAGCTCTGTTACTCGTGCCGTGTTGGCATTAAGCCAGGCTTGATCTTTCTGCGTCTGAAGAACGGAATGCTCAAATTTGCGTTTTTCCTCCAGGTCTCCAGCCATTTGTTGAAATACGCGGGCAACCTCCCCAATCTCGTCCTTGGAGGCTACATTCATTCGGCTGATCGCCCTGTATTTTCCTTTGCCAAAGCCGTTAATCATGAGGTTAACGATATTCAGGCCCTTCGCAATACTTGGAAGCACCCACAAAATAACCAATAACCCCATAAGCAGACCGGCGACCATCAGAATTGTGGTAATCTGTACGGATTCCTGATAAGCCTGGTTGGCTTGCTCCATATCATGATCGATTTCCCGATCCTGAAAAACGGCAAGTGTAGAAACACTGTCCAGCGCCTCCTGTTGAGCAGGTAACCCCGTACTATTACGGAATGCATTCGCTTCCTCAATACGGTCTTGATTCAACAAGGAAATCAGCCTTTGCTCATAGCTCAGGAAGTCCTTCCAGGCGGCCGCTACCCGATCCACTTGCTGCTGCTCCTCACTGGTTCCAGAACCGGATTCCAGTTGTTCCAGCACCTTAGTTCCGGAAGCGGTAATACCATCAAGCTCGCGTTTGGCCTCACTGACAGAGGCTCCCGGATTCAGGATCAGATTAGCCATAACCTTCGCCATATCGTTCACCTGACCGCGAATGGCCGTCGTTTTTCGGACCTTCATATAGCGGTCCTGGTAAACCTGATTTAGCTGCTCATTCAGACTCCCCATTCGATCATAGCTGATTAGCGTCAGCACAAGGAGGATCGCCATTAGCGACCCAAAGCCGATCAGCAGTTTATTTCTGATTTTCATGCAAGCTCTCTCCCTCTTTCAATGAAATCCAGATCAGGCACTTATCATCATCGCGATCCTGCGGTGCTTCTTTACGAAAAAAAGCATCCAGCATCGCTTCTTCATTCCATTCCTCATGCTTGCGCAGACATGCGGTCAAATACTCCAGTTGCTCTTCATATTCGCCCTCTACAGCCTCCAGCAAGCCATCGGTATACAGAGCGATATGCCCCGTTCCTTCATAATGGATCGTGTGCATCTCCGCATCAATTTTATCAAACAAACCTACTGGACTGCATGCACGGTCAAATTTGGTGATGCTGCCATCTTGGCTGAACAATAAGCCGGGCGGATGCCCTGCATTCACATAATCAATCCGCCGAGAACGGGTATCAATGACCATATAAATCGCCGTAAAATAATACTGTACGAGCTGCTTTCCCAAATCCAGTTGGTTAAAGCGACGATTCAGCTCCTGAATCACCTTTTCCGGCTCTACGTAGGTGGTCACGGTATCCTTGAGCACAGATGCAATGAACATGCAGAACAGTGAAGAAGAGATGCCATGACCCATCATATCCAGCAAAATGATCGCATATCTTCCTTCCCCGAGCGGATACCAGGAATACAAGTCTCCCGCCAGTTCAAAGGAAGGCTGATACAGGGCATTGACTTGCAGTACAGGATCTTGGATGGCAGGACTAAGCACCGCCTGCTGTACCATCGCGGCCAGCTTCAGTTCGTCCTGAATCCGCTGGTCCCGATCTTTATGCCAGTCCTTTTCCTGCTTGAGACGCAAGGCAAGCCGTATTCTGGCCATTAATTCTACCTTATTAATAGGCTTGGTGACATAATCGACGGCCCCCACGTCCAGCGCCTGTGCCAGTTTCTTGGAATCGCCTACAGCAGTTACCATAATGATGGGTATATCTTTCAGATGCTCGTATTCCTGCACGATGCTGCAAGCTTCAATACCATCCATTTCAGGCATCATCATATCCAGCAGAACCAAATCAATATCGGAAGGTCGGGGGCGCAGACTAATGGTACGGTCGCCGATCCCCAAATGCTCTAACATTTCTGCGGCTGAGCTGGCAGAGATAACATCCCTATAATTTTCTTTCTTTAATATTTCACGAATAATAATGACATTGGTCGGATTATCGTCAACAATTAGGATTCTCATTTCTCTCTCCTTATCTGTAACCCATGTATTATACTATACCTGTTTAAGCGGCAACACTCTTATGGATCTGAACCTGAAATAGCGTCTCCATAAGAAGGTATTCCAAAAACATAGATAAGGAATGAGGCCCTCGCCCCATTCCTTATCTATGTTTTTGGAGGAACCGCGAAGCACTTGTGCGGCGGTCAGCATCCTCTTTTTCAGCTCTAATGCCAATCTATTTTCCTGTTTAACTGGCGTTATCAAGCTTTTTTGGCAATGACCAGAACTTTGCCCTGATCCAGTTCTTTTTCGTAAAAATCAGCTTCCGTATCTGTAAATCCCAAGGAAGTAATTTTAGCGCGAAGCTCGTCGCCACGGGAACGGAACAGATTGGCTAATGAGTCAAAAACGCCCTCTTCCTTAATCCCGATTTCCTTGGCATCCACCGTATCTGCAATACGATCCGTCCGGTCCTGATCATGAGCGAGCACGAACACATCCTCATAACGATAGCCCGTGTTGCGCAATTCATTCACCGCTTCGACGGCTTGTACACCGTTCTCTACCACTTTGGCATAAGATTTATGATGGGTCTGATTCATGTTTCTCACGCTCCTTATTAGGATTGACTTCTCTGACTATTACACGCTGTACATTCGTTTGAAACTTCCATGTTATGTCATGCTCTTAAAATTAGAGACATTACCACTCCGTTTCATCAAAAAACTCAACATATTGGGGTTGATCGGACGTCTCATCCATAAACACTTTGATCGCACGCTGTCCACGAACGTATACCTCGCCATCCTCCGCTGTAAATTGCGAGCCACCCAGCGCCTTATCCAGCGTTTGCCGTTTTAGCGGCAGCCACTCGTCATTGACCTTGATCCGTCCGGCAGCAGGATCTACATGCACATAAGAAACCATATCATCTCGCAAACCAACCACCACGTCAGGATATTGATATTCCGTAGAAAGCAGCAGCATATCCTTTTTCACTCGAAGGGGCTTGCCCAGTTTTTTCAATACATCCATACGCGTATCGTCCAGAGATATGCCGTTTAACGTATGAAAATCAGCCGGTACGGCATTTTTGGCGGGAATCGTCTGCACAGCCCTTACTACATGCCCCGCCGTATGCGGGGAAACGGCTTGCTGAACCGTATCCTGTCCGGAAAAGGGAGTGAGCAAACCAGCAGCTAGCCATAAAATCTTCATCATAAATCTCACCCTTTCAATGAATTTCCTATAGTTTACGGTTCAGTCGCTATGCTACTGACGCATTTTCTGCCACACCCCGGCAGCGATATCTACATAACCCAACCAGTTTTTAGCCGGCTTTGCCGCAGGCTCCTCGTAGGTCGCATTGTAACTCTGAACCGTCCGTTCCGTTGAAGTTAACGGCCTGTTCGAAGCAACTGACTTGATCGCGGTTTCCGTACCTGTCTTTTTATCCACTGTATGATGCGGCTTCTGAAACCGGGTGATTAATGCCGCGGAAGCCTGCTTCGCAGCTAGAGTGACTTCGTTAAGCACCTCGCCCAAGTTTCTAACCGATTCCATCACAGGCTCCACCTGCTTCAATTTATGATCAACGTCTGCGGTAATGTCATTGGCATGTCGAACCGTTTGCTTTACTTCATAGCTCAGCTCATCTACTGTTTTTTGTACATCCTGCAGAGTCTGAGTTACCTTTTCAAGAGAGCCTTGTGCTGCTTTAAGTGTTCTAATGAGGAAAATAACGAGAACTGCAAATGCGATAGCGATAATAAAAATACTGACCTGTGTTAACATGGCCTAACCTCTCTTTCGTTTTTCACGATGATGTTTATGATTACTGCATAGTTACCCCTTACGTTCAGACACGAAACAACGTCACAGCTCGGCTTTTCCTCCACTCCTTACGCTATGTTTCACGGATTGGGACACGGTTTAAAACAACATATAACGATGGCACAGCCACGAAAGATTCAAATGATTCAGCCATCATTCGCAGCCACGCTCTATCGGGCGTGAGTATGCCACATTATATACAATTGAAGGAGGATGCAGAACATGCTGAAATGGTCCGCTTTATTTTTAGTTTTTGCCGTGATCGCCGGGATTTTAGGTTTTTTTGGTATCGTTGTATCCATAGCTGCTACAATCGCCAAAATATTGTTTGTGTTATTTTTGGTGTTGTTCGTCATTTCACTCTTTACCGGAAGAAGACGAGCGCCATAGGCGTAATAGAAGAAGTCTGAAACAAGTGTAGTGAAGATATATCATTATATAGCTTTAAAAATAGGATGTTCCCGCCCCAATTACAGGGTTGTGGAACATCCTATTTTTAATGCGTAATTTTTTAAGGCTAATGGCGCTTTTATTGGATTACGCTACCCCCGAACAGGAAACGATCCTGCCAAGGCTTGCTGAAATCCGTAACTTTCACACCGCCACCCGCTACAGAAAACGTATGAAGAAGCTTGTTGTCTCCCAGATATACAGCTACGTGTGTAATCGTTTGGGAGGAATTATCCAAGGACGTATACGCCCCTGAAGACGCGTTGTAATTAGTAAAGAAAAGCAGATCGCCACGCTTCAGCGTGGTCATGTCTGTGTTTGGCTGACTATTCTGCTTGATCCACTCACCCTGTGAACGTGAATCCGCCGGAAGCTGAATACCTGCAGCCTGACGGAAAATTTGACGGGTAAATGCCGAGCAATCAAAAGTAGCCGTACTGTTACGATCGGAACCATATTCATATGGAGTACCGAGATAAGTCATCCCTGTGTTAATAACCTGTTCAATGGCAGCCGCTGCGTCACCAGAAGGCAAGTTTATGGCTTCCGCAGGAGATGCTGCCGCAGGAATCACGGTAGTGTCAGGAGCAGATGTTACTGGAGCAGCCACAGGCTGCTGCACAACAACACCCTCACCAATACGAATATACTGTGGAGACGAGCTGACATAGCCCACCGTGCCATCAGCATTGGTAATCTTAAACCAATAGGCGTTACTTGGATCTGTAATGGTGACGATATCTCCTGCATTCAAATAGCCCAAAACCTCGGATGAAGTGGATGCCTCCGCCCGCAAACGAACGGACGTTTGAATCGTAGCTTTCGTTTGACCGGCAGAACTATTCACTGAGGCTGGAGCCTCTTTGGCTGAACTGTTAGTTTTAAGCACTTCTTTGGCTTCCGGTTTACGGACGGCAGGCTCGGTGACAGCAGCAGCGACGCTGGTAGCGCCTACTTTTATGTACTTGTCGGAGCTGCTTGTGTATCCAGTTACCCCATCAGACGTCTTGATCTTATACCAATAGCTGTTTGTTTTCTCCAATACCGTTACGGCCTCTCCCTGCTTCATAAAGCTGACTACATCTCCCGTAGTCGAAGGGCCGGATCTAAGCTTTACAGCCGCCTGAATAACCGCCTTCTGTCCCGTAGATGCTGTCGATGCCGCTGCGTCAACCTGACCCGGCGCCATATGAATTGCTGCCAACAGCGCGGCTGACGTCATGAGCATTCCCATCACGCGTCTTCTCAATGTTGCACCTCCTGGCTGTTTTTACGAATTTGAAGAGCAAGTCCAATTCCGACGAATATAGCCGGACATGCTTTCATTATAGTAAAAGCAACAGGAAGAGAGATATAATCCAAACGTCACAAAAGGCAGCGTATACACCTTTTATACATAGGTCTAAAGTCATTTTTACTACTAATTATTAAATAAATAATCTATAATTTGGGTTCTACATGGACATGTACATGCATCGTATTATGAACCTCTTGCAGGCGTTCCTCAATCCGGTCGCTGATCCGATGTCCTTCAATCAGGCTGAGTTGCGGGTTCACCTCTATGACAACATCCACCAAAGCATGATTGCCGTGTACCCGTGCCTTGACATCACGAATCCCCTCTACACCGGGTATATGAGCAATCGTACTACGTAAGTCTGACAGCTCCTGCTCATCAAAACCATCCGTCAGGCTGTGTGTAGAGTCCTTGAAAATATCCCACGCCGTTTTACAGATTATAAATCCTACCGCTATAGCCGCAACCGTATCCAGCCATGGCAATCCAAATTGTGCCCCAATAATACCAACCGCTGCACCGATACTGACGAGCGCATCTGACAGATTATCCTTGGCTGCCGCCAGTAACGCCTTGTTGTTAATTTTCCGGGCCAGTCTGTTGTTGTACATGTATACTCCCAGCATAATGACTGCACATATTACCGCTACTCCTGCGGAAGTAACATCAGGCGTCTGCTTGCCCCCTCTGAAAATACTTCCGATTCCGTCAATAAGCACCTGAAGACCGACGACAGTCATAATAAAGGATGCCAGCAACGCCGCTATCGTTTCCGCTCTAAAATGTCCATAGGCATGGTCGGAGTCCGGCGGTTTTTGAGATATTCGCAGACCGATCAGTACGGCAACGGACACCACAATATCAGTGACATTGTTAAATCCATCGGCCAGTAACGCACTGGAAGCAAATATATATCCGCTAATCAGCTTAAAGGCAGACAGAAAAAGGTAGGCGATAATGCTCACCCATGCCCCTCGCTCACCTTTTCGTATTTCATCATACACATTCACCACAACGGGGAACACTCCTTCAAAATTAGAGTTCCCGACAGAACGATCTCACCACCATAGTCACGGGAGAACCATAAAAGTCAGGATAAACACTTATACCGTTCCATGCTGCGCCAACCCAAAAATAAAAATAGCAGCATAGCTGCTTGAAAATAAACCTATCAAACGATCTGCACTTCTACGGTAAACAGTGCTTTTCCAAAACAGCAGCATAGCTGCCCTAAAAATAACCATTTGCCCTTTGGATAACGGCTATTTCTAGGATAGCAGACGTTCTTTGTGTGGGTCTAGAGAAACAGTCTTTCCGCTCCGCATTGCTGTAGGAACAACGAAAAAGTATTGCCAAGCTCCATCCCTGTGGGGTGTATAAAACATTTTTTCCTTTATGCAAAAAATAGGCATTCCCTCTTCCCGTCCGCCCCGTCGTCATGTTATCATTGTTGCCCTTGTCCCATCTTTTAAAAACGTATAAAATGGGGACACAGCCGCGTTTTCCTTCAATCCAGCATGATTGACATGAATTTGGCGGCAACAGGAGGAATTTATTCATGAGCGATGCTAATGAACCACGTAAAGTTAATCTCGCAGATGCCATTCGGGAAAAGCTGGCACAAAAAAAACAGCAGTCCGGCGCTTCACAGCAGGGCGGCTTTCAAGGCGGTTCCGCCAAAACACTGAAAAGCCAAAATACGAAGAAGCCGAACAACCAACGCCGTCGTACAGGCGGATCATAAGCCAACCCGTTAGGCTAGCTGCACCGGACTCAGGCAGGATTATCTTTGCCCTGTAGCCTTACCGGTGTAAGCCATTGGTAATGGCGCAAACGAAAAAGAGGAGTCTCCCCCGCCATCATAAATGGCCTGAAGGAGCTCCTCTTTTCGTTTATCTATTTACTGAAATTAGCTGGTTTTAGCCGATTTCTACCGGATACATACGTTCACGCAATTTTGCGATTTCATCGTTTTCCAAGTATTCATCATAGCTCATCGTACGGTCGATTACACCGTTTGGCGTAATTTCTACGATACGGTTCGCGATGGTTTGAATGAACTGATGGTCATGAGATGTAAACAACACGGTACCGTCAAAGTCGATCAGACCATTGTTCAGCGCTGTAATGGATTCCAGATCCAAGTGATTGGTCGGTTCATCCAGCAGCAGCACATTGGCGCCGTTCAGCATCATCTTGGCCAGCATACAGCGAACCTTCTCGCCTCCGGACAGCACGCTTGCTTTCTTAAGCGCTTCTTCACCTGAGAAGAGCATACGTCCCAGGAAGCCACGCAGGAACGTTTCGTCCTGATCCTTGGAATATTGGCGCAGCCATTCCACGAGATTCATATCCACACCTTCAAAATAGGTGGAATTGTCTTTCGGGAAATAAGCCTGAGTGGTGGTAATCCCCCAAGAGAATTCACCGCTATCCGCTTCAGTTTCGTTCATCAATACCTGAAAGAGCGTTGATTTAGGCAAACCGTTCGGGCCGACAAACGCGATTTTATCGCCTTTGTTCACAACCAGACTGAACTCATTCAGCACTTGCTCGCCTTCAATGGATTTGCTGAGACGGTCTACCGTCAACAGCTGTTTGCCCGCTTCGCGTTCGGGCTTGAAGTTCAGGAACGGATATTTACGGTTCGACGGACGAATATCGTCCAGCGTAATTTTATCCAATTGTTTTTTACGTGAAGTAGCCTGTTTGGACTTGGAAGCATTCGCGGAAAAGCGCTGAATAAAGGCTTGCAGTTCCTTGATCTTCTCTTCCTTTTTCTTGTTGGCATCACGAGTCAAGGCAAGCGCAAGCTGGCTGGACTCATACCAGAAGTCGTAGTTGCCGACGTACATCTGGATTTTGCCAAAATCAATATCCGCAATATGTGTACATACCTTGTTCAGGAAGTGACGATCATGGGATACGACGATGACGGTGCCTTCATAGTCCATCAAGAAATTTTCCAGCCATTGAATGGATTCGAGGTCCAAATGGTTGGTAGGCTCATCGAGCAGCAAGTTGTTCGGACGACCAAACAACGCTTGAGCCAGCAAAACACGTACCTTGTCATTACCGCTCAGCTCAGACATGTTCTTGTCATGCAGGTCGCGCGGAATCCCAAGACCGATCAGCAATGAAGCCGCATCCGGCTCGGCATCCCATCCGTTCAGCTCCGCAAATTCACCTTCAAGCTCGCCGGCACGCAGGCCGTCTGCCTCTGTGAATTCTGATTTAGCATACAGCGAATCTTTTTCCTTCATGATTTCATACAGACGCGTATGACCCATAATAACGGTTTCCAGAACTGGGAATTCATCGTATTCGTAATGGTTCTGCTTGAGCACTGCCATCCGTTCGCCCGGTGTCATGTGAACCTCACCTGAATTGGCTTCGATTTCACCAGAAAGAATTTTCAAAAAGGTAGATTTGCCCGCGCCATTCGCCCCAATCAGGCCGTAGCAGTTTCCAGGAGTAAATTTGATATTTACGTCTTCAAAAAGTGGGCGTTTACCATAACGAAGCGTTACGCCGCTTGTACTGATCATATGAGCATACCATCCTTATCATTAGTAAAGTGCTAATCACAAAATTACCGACGGCAATAGTATAACACACAACGGATCGGAATCGAACCGTGTGTCAACCGAACAACCCTGAATCCTCCGTCGATATTCTAAAAATAAAATAAAAAATGCTTCCATCCCCACGATTGTCTCCTGACAAAACCGCAGGCCAGAACCATTTTTTCTTGTTTTCAAATTCGATGCCACCAGGAGACGACGAGCCATTCAGTAGGCAGTATCTACACTCCCTGTGCTTGTAAATGTACGGAAGCTCCCACACCAATCGGAATAAGATACATTCCCGCCTCAGCGTCATGTCTTACGACTACTTCCACGCCGTATACTGCCTGAATCATATCGGATGTGACGACCTTAGCGGGCGGACCGTTCGTTATAATGCGCCCTTCCTTCATGGCAATCATAACGTCGCTATAACGAATAGCCTGATTGATATCATGCAGCACCATTACGATCGTCAGGCCGTGTTCCTGATTTAACTGCCGGATGAGTTCCAAAATTTCAAGCTGGTAGTACATATCTAGATAGGTGGTCGGCTCATCCAAAAATAAAATCGGTGTCCGTTGTGCCAAGGCCATTGCAATCCACACACGCTGCCGTTCTCCCCCGGATAGCTGGTCCAGCGTGCGTGTTCTGCGTTCCTCCAGATTCGTACAGGCTATTGCCCATTCGACCGCCTGCTCATCCTCCTCACGTCTCGCTGTGAACATGCTCTTATGAGGAAGCCTTCCGAAACTGACGAGCTTTTCTACGGTCAAGTCAGAAGGTGCCTCATTCTGCTGATGAACTACCGCCAGTTGACGGGCTAGTTCCTTGGGCTTGTAGTGGGCAATCTCTTTACCGTCCAAAATCACTTGACCCAGGCGGGGAGCCACATTGTTCGACATGACGCTAAGCAGTGTCGATTTGCCACAGCCGTTGGGACCAATGATGGTTGTAATCCGTCCCGGATCAATGACAGCATTGATGGCGTGAAGACGATCCGTTTTTCGGTCATATGAAAAGGTAATATCCTTAATATCCATAAGTGCGATCCGCCTTTCTGATCAGGAATATCAGGAACGGCCCGCCAATGACGGCCATAATAATAGAAGCCGGAATTTCATTGGGAGCAAGTACTGTCCGGCCCAGTGTATCCGCGAGCAGTAGCAGCAATCCCCCGCATAAAGCAGAGAACGGAATCAGCCATTTGTGATCCGAACCCACCAAGTAGCGGGCACAATGCGGAACGAGCAGGCCAATAAAGGCAATAACTCCGGCAATGGCTGTAGCCGTTGCCGCAAGCAGCACCGCAATGACGGAGATCAAAAGCCGCGCACGCGTCACATTGAATCCCAGGTTTTTAGCCGTTTTATCTTGCAAAGACAAAAAATTGCACCAGGAAAACACGAGCATGGCTAAAATCAGCCCAATCCCGCCATAGGTCACAATAACCTCGACATCGACCCATTTTTTCATGGACAAGGTTGAGGTTGTAACCTGATTAATGCTGGTGACCGCATAACTCCCCCGATAATTAAACGACTGCCCCAGACCCGAAAAAATCGCATTCACAGCGACCCCGATCAAGATCAGACGAATCGGATGCAGGCCGGATTTCCATGAAAATCCGTAAACCATGAGACAGGCCAGCGCACCACCGATAAAAGAAAAGAAGGGCATCCAGAAATAGAGTGCCGGAAAGATCGTAACCGCAATCAGCGAAACCAGAGCCGCCCCTGAAGAAATACCTATAACCCCGGCATCAGCCAGCGGGTTTTTCATCACGGCTTGCAGCAAAACACCCGCCACCGCAAGCGCGGCTCCCGCCATCACGGCTACGATAATTCTCGGAAGCCTCAGATCCTTGACCACATTGACCTGATCATCCGTCCCTGTCCATAATCCGGTCACCAATTGGCTCAAATTCACCTTGAGACTTCCTGTCATCGCTGAATAGAGAATGACACCGATGAGCAAGGCGATTACAACGATAAAACTCCAACCTTTTTTCGACATGTCATCAGCTTCCTTTAATTCGAAGGATACAACATTTTTACTAGCTCATCCATCGCCGAGTTTGCCGCCAAATTTCCTGTTGTTCCAAACAGCGGCTCTGGCAGATCATAGACGTGTCCGTTTTTCACAGCGTTAAAATGTTTCCAAATATCGTTAGTTTTGAACTCCTCGTCGAACATTTTGACCACTTCATCCGGCATCCCGTGTGCAGCACGCAAAATAATATCTGGATTGGACTGTTGCAAGGCTTCGGTATTGTGGGCAATGAACTCCACTTTCTCACCTTGGACTACGTTCGTCCCGCCTGCAATTTTAACCAGATCCCCAATGTAGGAATGCTCGGTAGCCACCAGATAGCTTCCCGGTACCCCCAGCAAGATCAATACTTTAGGGGATTTCTTCCCTTTGATCTTTTGTTGAATCTCGGCTACTTTGGCGTCCAAGGCTCCATTAATCTCCTTGGCCTTTTCGGCTTTACCAAACGTATCTCCCAGCTTTTGAATTTCTTTTTGCATATTCGCGAGACTTTCAAAATTCATAAATTCGGCATTGATTTTCAAATCTTTAAATTTTGGCTCCAAATCATATTTCAGTGTCGTAACCGACAGTACGTCCGTTGGCTTCAACGACATCACTTTTTCCATATCAGGACTCATCGGATTACCCACATCAGGTACATCCTTGTAACGGTCAGGCAGTGCTTTCATGCTTGTCGGCTTGCCTGCCAAATCCAGGCCCAGCGCATCCGTAATTTCTGCAATGGCTACCGTTGTAGCCACAATACGCGGCTGTGTTTTATCACCGGACGTTGCTGCTGATTTTGCGCCTTCATTATCGTTCTGTCCAGCCGCTGCTCCTCCCGAGCATCCGGCGAGCAACAAAAACACCAGACCCATCAACATATAAAAGCAGAATGATTTTCCTTGTACCAACGCTGTATATCGTTTCATGAAAGCCAAATCACCTCAATTCAAAATATAGAAGCTGCGTGAGCCTCAACTTTTTGGGTAATGAAATGCTGACAAGTCTTGATGCCAGGGCACCAAGACTTGCTTGCATATAAGCTATTCTGTTATTGAAGCAGGTATGATGCTCCTGCGTCCTGATGTTATTTTGCTTTCAGGCTCGCTTCGTCAAATTTGAATTGAACGGTATACCAGTGATCATACGGCACGCCGCCAAGAACCAATCCTGGCACAATGACGTGGGTGTAGGCACTGATTTTCTGAGACAAGTCCCCGACTTCAAATTGAACGACACGCGTATCGCCAGATGTCGAGATGACCTCCACATCTTTCAGGCTACCGTTCTGCTCCACTTGAAGAACAGGCATCCAAGAGCTATTTTTCAATGTAACTTGAATATAACGCTTGTCTCCCTTTTCAATCAATGTAGCAGGCTTATCGAGGTATCCATCCATGACGGAAGCTTCGCTCGTTTTATCTTTAAATACATCGTAGTTGATTGTGTATTGCTTTTCGGAAGCTAAGGTTTGAGCCGGCTGCTCCACTACAGGTTTTGTTTCAGCTACAGGTGTAGTCGGTTCTGCTGCCTTGTCCGTAGAAGCTACATTTACTCCCTCACCTTTAAGCGATGCACGGTCAAATTGAATTTGTCCGCCGAACTTCTCATTAAAAATAAATTTCTCAGGCAAGTATACCTGTGTGTACACGCTCAGCTTTTTGTCCAGATCAGGCACTTCAAAAGCGATGGTGCGCGTGTCACCTTTCGTGTTGGAACCCACAACGGTTGGATTGGCATAACGGCCTTCAAAATCCGTTTGGAACAACTTCAGAGCCTGATTGTCCGTAACGGTCAGATGTGCTTGCACTTTGCCATTCTTCACAACCAGCTTCGCGAGACTCTGTACAAAAGGAGCCACAAGGGATTCCTTGTCTGTTCCGTTCGCCAGCAAACGGAAGCTTGCTGTATACTCTCCATCCGCTAAATTGCTTTTCCCTTTTTCAACTTCGCTTGTCTTTTTATCGTTGTAATACGTTACATCGCTAGTATCGAATTTGAATTCAAAATCGTATACCTTCTCTGCACGATCCTCAGCTTTGAAGACCATAGGAGTAGCACTCGCTACCTTCGGAGCTTCGTAAACAACCAGTTGTCCTTTTACGTTGTTCTTAAAGTCGCTTACGCCAAAACGAACGTTCTTGGTATTGCTTGCTGCATCTTCCTGGGTCACTTCTGCGTCTTTGTAGCCTCCGCTTGCTGTGTCCCAAATGCGCAATGCCTTCACTTCGTTGCTGTTTTGCAGCTTCAGACCAATAAACCGTTTGTCGCCTTCCACGACCAATTGCGCTGGTTCATTGGCAATAAAGCGTTGAACTGGAGAATCCTCTCCTGTTGTTCCATCCGCTAAAACAATGCTGAATTTCAAAACATATTTACCATTAGCGAGCTTGTCAAAATCCAATTTCACGATTGGATCTGCCGCTCCTGTAGAGGACGGTTCGACAAAGCTGCGAATGGTAGCAGGCTCGAATTGATACTGCACATCATATACGTGGTCATAAGGGATGCCACCCAATTCCAGACCCGGTACAATGACATGTGTATTAACCGTAACTTTATCCGATAAATCTGCAACTTCAAATTGTACGGTTCTTGTGTCTGCGGAGGTCGATTGATCAATAACCTGAGCCTCTGCACCGTTTACCTTGAACGTTTTAATCCAGCTACTCTTGTCCATTTTGATCTGGATCAAATTTTTGCCGGATTGCTTCAACAGAGTGGCTGGTTTTTGCATATAACCATCCATCACAGATATTTCATTGCTTCCGTTTTTGAGTACGGAGAAATCAATGCTGTATCTGCCGTTCTCAGCTCCAGGAGTTGTACCGCCATCCGTTCCTTTAACCGCAATGCTGCTACGGTCGAATTTGAGGCGGATCGCATGATCCATTTCATAAACGGTTCCGTTATAGCTGGTACTTACATGAACTTGCGCGTTTAAAATGGTATCCACATCTGCCACTGAGAACTTCACAATGCGAGTATCGGCTGCTTTATCCTCACTCACAGTGCCTGCGTCCGTTAACGTTCCGTTTTGTTCGGTTTTAAACTTCGTTATCGTTGCACTGTCCTTGATCTGGATGGACACTTCATATTTGCCTTTAGTCGCTGTCAATGTTGCCGGCGACACCAAGTATCGTGCCATCGCGGATGCTTGATCCTTGGTAGCATGCAGCGTATCAAAGTTGATGGAGTATGTGCCGTCCGCCAAAGTCGATGGTGTACCTGGATTTGTTGGTGTCGAATCTTTAAGTGTTACACTATTTCTATCAAATTTGAGACGGATCGTATGGTCCATTTCATAAGGGGTTCCGTTGTAGCTGGTACTAACATGAACCTGCGCATTTAAAATGGCATCCAAATCAGCCAATGGGAACTTCACAATGCGAGTATCGGATGCTTTATCCTCACTCACAATGTCCACGTCCGTTAATGTTCCGTTTTGTTCGGTTTTGAACTTCGTAATCGTTGCGCTATCCTTGATCTGGAAGGACACTTCATACTTGCCTTTCGTCGCTGTCAGTGTTGCTGGCGACACCAAGTACCGTGCCATCGAAGAGGCTTGATCCTTGGTTGCGTGCAGCGCATCAAAGTTAATGGAATACGTACCATCTACCAAAGTCGAAGGTGTACCCGGATCAGGTGTAACATTGCCGTTAAATTGGATTTGAACATAGTACCAATGATCGTATGGTACTCCGCCCAATTCCAAACCAGGTACGATAATGTGAGTATAAGCATTTACTTTGTTAGACAGACTTCTTATTTCAAACTCCACTATGCGTTGGTCACCCTCAGTGGATACCGTAGCCGCTTCTTCATATTTTCCATTCTGCTCTGTTTGGAAGGAAGGAATCCAACTGCTGTTTTTAATCGTCAGTTGAACATACCATTTGTTTCCTTTTTGGACCACTTTAGCTGGCTTTAGAGTATATCCGTCCATAACGGACATATCTTGCGACTTATCCTTTAAAACAGAGAAGTCAATACTTCCCGATTGCAGAGAAGAACCCGGATCAGGGGTAACACTGCCGTTAAACTGGATTTGAACATAGTACCAATGATCGTATGGTACTCCGCCCAATTCCAAACCAGGCACGATAACGTGGGTATGAGCATTTACTTTATTAGACAGATTGCCTACTTCAAACTCGATTGTACGTTGGTCACCCTCAGTGGATACCGTAGCCGCTTCTTCATATTTTCCATTCTGTTCTGTTTGGAAAGATGGAATCCAACTGCTGTTTTTAAGTGTCAGTTGAACGTACCATTTGTTCTCTTTTTGAACCAGTTTAGCTGGTTTTACAGCATAGCCGTCCATAACGGAAACATCTTGCGATTTATCTGTCAAAATCGTGAAGTCAAGGCTTCCTGGTTGTAAAGGAACTTCGGGTTCTGGTGATGTTACAGGCGGAGTCGTCTCCTCTGCAACCTTTATTGTAGATGGATCAAATTCAATCGAGTTTTCTCTCTTTATATTTTTGAAATTAAAATCCACATCAATTTTCTGAGTTAAATCATACACGTCAAATGTTACAGATCTTTGATTATACTTGTCTCCTGTTTGGATCAAATCTGAAACATGAGCAGAAATACCTTCTCCATTTTGTTTAAATTCAAAATCTGTTAATAATGGTTCTGTTGGATTATCAATATTCAAAGAAACATGATACGTAGCTTGTCCGACTGACGCATTATACTCTACTTTAAAAGTAGCTGGTTTCACAAAATAGAGAGCTTGTGGTGAATTGTTGCCTGTCTTTCTGTTCTTCACTGCATATTCAATTGAATATTTATTGGAGTCCTGAACGACGCTGGGGCTCTGTACCTCTGCTACTGAAACCACACCTCCCGATGGTGCCGTTTCGTTCTCTGTCGGGGTTGTTTCCGCCATACTTGGTTCTGTCGAATATACATCCTCACTCACAGAAGTTGCAGACACACCAGATTCAGTTGATGTGACAGTATCTTCGGCAGATACAACTGGTGCAAACGGGAACACAACCGAAAGCAGCATGGCAAAGGTCGCTAACGTTATTAAGTATTTTCTAAATTGCCTCTTCAAGTGTATTAATCCCCCTACTTAAAATATACTCATTTGAAGCTCTCCCGAACTTCAAATGAGTATTCAAATCAATGCAATGTCTCTGTACTAATTAATCGTATCTTCATCAAAACCAAATTGAACGATGTAATCGTGATCGTATGGCACACCGCCAGTGTATTCTTTCGGCACGCTTACGTGAAGTTTAGCGTTCAATAGCGCGGACAAATCGCTCACCGGAAACTCAACCACTCTTGTATCACCGGATGTGCTGACTACAGTTGCATTCACATATTGACCATTTTGTTGTGTCTTGAATTCAGTGACCCAAGCGCTTTTGGTAATCGTCACTCTAACCTTGTACTGACCATTAGCAGCAATCAAGGCAGCTGGCTTCGCCACATAACCGCCTGTATCCATGTAGGAAGGGGAAGTTGTACCATCTTTGTACACAGTGTAATCAATGGTGTACGTACCATTAGGCAAAGCCGCATTCGCTTTATTTGCAGAAAACGGGGCTAGTACAACAAATACCAGAGCAGCCATCAATACAGTAAGCATTACTTTTTTCAAATCCATACGGTTCATGATCATGTTCATGTTCTCAGTCTCCTTTTACGTTTTATTGTGGATTAGATTTCGTCGAATTGCAGTTGTACGTCATACTTGCCTGTGTAGCCAATGACTGGAATGGTGATTTCAGCGTAAGCGTTGACTTTAGCATTCAGGTCAGCAACTTCGAATTCCACTACGCGAGTGTTGCTGGCAGTATCAGTGCTTACCACAGTCGCATCTTGCAGTACGCCGTTTTGTTCCACTTTGAACGTTGTGATCAGATTGCTGCTTTTCACAGTCAAACGAACAACATTTTTGCCATTAGCTACAATAACCTGAGCTGGTTTCGTTAAATAGCTATCCAGACGGGAGGTTTCATTCGTTTGATCTTTCAGAACGGTATAGTCTACTGCATACGTGCCGTCGGCTGCTGCCGCTTTAGCAGAGAACGGAGCAATAACTGCAAAAACAAGCGCTGTCATGATCAATGCAACGAGTACCTTTTTGAAAGAAAACTGCTCAAAGCGATTCATTACCATATTCATATCTACACACACTCCTCCATTTTTTATGCTTGAATTTATGTTGATTTTATGAACGATAAGATTGCTTGAATTTACTTCTTAGAAGATTTGGTTGATTTCGTTGACTGGACGGCCGCTACTTTTTTGACACTTTTGGAATCAAAAGCGAAGCGAATGGTATAGTCATGATCGTAGTTATACGCAGGGACGGTAACATGAATTTTTGAAATCAGCGGGCTGTTCACAGTTGTAATTGGAAATTGTACAGTACGGGTATCGGTTTTGGTGTCCTTGTGAATGACCTTTGTGTCGATAATTTTGCCTTTGTAATCCACTTTAAACCCGGTTGTCCATTCGCTGTGATTCAGCTTAATTTGCATGGTCATTTGGCTTTTTTTCACATACAGCTTGGCTGGCTTCTCAAAATAATCATTAGCCATGGATACAGAATCGTTTTCGGCCTTGAGAATATTGTATTTAAGCGTGTATGTACCATCCGCCAATTTTGTAGAAGCCGTAGCGGCTACCACAGATGATGAAGTTGGCCAAAAGCTCAGCACACTGACCAGCAGAAACACAGCAATCATTGCAGAATAACCCTTCCTCATTTTGACAGCAGTCCCTCCCCACGAGAATATAATTAATTGATTATCATTCTCAATTGAATTCTAAAAAAAATAGCTCTTCTTGAGCTTTGTCTCCCACCTTTCCATCCAGAAATTCGCAAAACCAAGTGAACCCATCACCAATATATCTTACACTTTTCGAATATGTCAATATGTATTTGCGTGTATATAACCCCTTGATATATGCTATTTTTTAAGAAAAATTTAGGATACCTTCCTCTATACCATGAATCCCATCTACTCCATTTCAGTAAATAAATTATTTAAAATTTTGGTTTTTTTAATTGACAATCCTCGTTGATATTCATTATCATTCTCTTATACATAAATGAAAATGATTATCATTATTGTTTAACTTAAAATTGCAGGAGGAATGACATGAAATCTTATGTGTTGTGGTCATCCGCAGCGCTTTTATTGGCAGTTACCGGATGTAGTAATGGTACTCCGGCCGCAGATCACAAACCAACCACTGCATCTGTATCTGCCACTTCCGGCACAACAAGCGATGTGACGATTCAGGTTACTGATTTTTCAAAACGGACGTTGGCGTTCCAAGGTGTCCCTCAACATATCATTGCGCTCAGCAATGGCGATCTGGATATCATATATGCTTTGGGCGGGACAGCCGTTGGCAGACCCAACTCGAATGGACCTTCCGTCGTGCCTGCTGCTGAAAACGTTCAACAAGTAGGCTCTACTCATGAAGTTGATCTGGAGAAAATTACGATGCTCAAACCGGATGTCGTATTGGGCAATTACCCTATGAATGAGAAAGACATTCCAGCTATTGAAGGTGTCGGTTCGCAGTTGCTGCTGACAGGGGCCAATTCAGTCAAAGATATTCAGTCGCAAATTACACTCTTCGGACAATTACTGCAAAAGCAGACTCAGGCCGTGAAGCTGAATCAGCAAATTGACCAACAGGTAGCCACATTACAAAAGGAAACAGCCTCTGCCTCCAAACCTAGAGTGCTGCTTGTCTACGGAGCCCCGGCCACATATATGGCGGCATTGCCAAATTCATTAGGCGGAAATATTTTGGAAATGGCTGGCGGTTCTAATATTGCCGCTGATTTTCCGGGCCTGCAAAATTTCCCGCAATATGCACAGCTAAATACGGAACGCATCGTACAGGCCGACCCTGACTACATCCTGATTATGACCCACGGCAATACGGATGAGGTCAAAGCCGCTTTTATCAAGGAAATGCAGGAAAATGCAGCTTGGAGCGGAATTCGGGCAGTCAAAAACAATCAGGTTGAAGTATTACCCTCCGATCTGTTCGGAACAAATCCGGGCACACGGGTTACTAAAGCGCTGGATTTGATGCATCAAAAGCTGTATCCGGCGAAATAAGCGATGAACAAACTACAACGCACAAGAAGACGCACCATCGCCTGGATTACGCTTCCGATCCTGCTGCTAGCCGTATCCGTGTACGGCCTGGCTTATGGATCGGTGTCGATTCCACTACGAGAAATCAATCAGGTTTTGATGTATAACGATGACTCAATATATCGCACAATTCTGATGGATCTCCGGCTCCCCAGAGTACTAGTGGGTCTGCTTGTAGGAGCATGTCTGGCAGCTTCCGGGGCACTTCTTCAGGGAGTGATGAAAAATCCCTTGGCTGATCCCGGCATTATTGGCGTATCGGCCGGTGGTGGACTCGCTGCGGTCATCACGATGGTCATGCTTCCGCAGCTCAGTTATCTTCTTCCGGTAACGGCCTTTTTGGGAGCCTTTCTGAGTGCTATTGTCATTTACCTGCTGGCTTGGGACCGGGGGGCTTCTCCGGTCAAAATCGTGCTGGCTGGCGTTGCCATCAATGCGCTGCTGGGCGCGCTCACCAACGGCGTGATGGTCATGTACAGCGACCGCGTGCAAGCAGTTCTGCCTTGGCTATCCGGCGGATTGAACGGACGAAGCTGGCATCATCTGGAGTTCATGGCGCCTTACGCCATCATCGGCTTAATCGCCTCCCTGTTTACGATCAAGCCTGCCAATTTGCTGCTGCTGGGCGATGATTCAGCACAACTGCTCGGACAGCGAGTAGAGCTCCAGCGGCTGCTCATTATCTTGCTCTCTGCCCTGCTCGCCGGTACGGCAGTCAGCGTAGCGGGGCTGATCGGTTTTGTAGGACTGGTCGTTCCTCATGTTATCCGCCTGCTGATCGGGGAGGATTATCGCTTCCTCCTTCCCCTTTCCATTCTGGGCGGCGGGACACTGGTCGTACTGGCGGATACGGTGGCACGGTCCTGGTTTGATCCGATTGAACTGCCTGTAGGTATTTTGCTGGCCGTCATCGGAGCGCCGTTCTTCTTAATCCTGCTCAAGAAACGGGGGAATTTCGGATGACAGCCATTCAGGGTGAGCATATCTCCTTGCAGCGCGGGTATTTCAAGCTGGACGATGTAAACATTACCTTACCCACCGGACAGCTCACCGCAATTGTCGGGCCCAACGGTTCGGGCAAATCCACGCTTTTGCGGATTATTACACGGCTGCTCAAGCAGGATCAGGGACAGGTTTCTGTACTGGGCAAGCCCGTGCAGGAGTACAGGCGGCGTGATTTTGCCCAGACGATTACAATGCTGCCGCAAATGAAGGATATGCTGCCGTTATTAACGGTTCGTGAGCTGGTCGCTTACGGAAGATCCCCTCATGCCAAAGGCTTGAGGACACGGCATACCGGACAGGATCAGCATATTGTGGACCATGTCATGGAAATCACAGGCATGAAGCCCTATGCGGATCGGATGTTCCATACTCTATCGGGAGGTGAACAACAAAAAGCGCGAATTGCAATGGCTTTGGCCCAACAAACGGGCATTCTTTTGCTCGATGAACCTACCACTTTTCTGGATATCGCCCATCAATTTGAGGTTATGGATATGCTGAGGCGTATCAATCACGAGTCCGGCTTGACGATTGTTATGGTACTGCATGATTTGCAGCAAGCTGCGGCCTATTGTCATCATATGATTGCGCTTAAAAGGGGACGAATTGCCATTGCCGGCGAACCCCGTCAGATTTTGACGTCTGCTTTTCTTCGTGACATTTATGAAATGAACGCTACAATCAAATTTGAGGGTGGCTATCCGGTCATTATACCGACCATACCACATCATTCAGGAGGAATTTAATATGGTTATCGTTACAAACACATCTAAAATCACCCCGGGCAATGCCCACCTGCTCATCGAACGCTTTAACAAAGAAGGTAAAGTGGAGAAAATGGAAGGCTTCCTCGGTCTGGAAGTGCTACTCACTGAAAATACAAAAGATTATGATGAAGTAACGATCAGCACACGCTGGAAGGAAAAAGAAAACTTCCAGGGCTGGACCAAAAGCGAAGCTTTCCGTGAATCACACAGCCACCGCCAAATTCCAGACTATATTTTAGATAATAAAATCACATTCTATGAAGTCAAAATCGTGCGTCACCCCATTGCCAACAATGACTCCGAATCCTCGCTGGTGAGCGATAGCGAAGCGGTTTAATCCTGTAACACAGCGACAGACTTGTCTGCCTGTACCTTTTTACTCATTCAAAACAACCATAAAAAGCGACTCCGCAGACCTTTGTCCGCAGAGTCGCTTTTTATATAGAATCCTCAGATTATAGTTGAACAAAGGCTTTGAATTTTCAGCGTCTCACCGTGTCCCAGTATATGAATGCGCTCCTTGGCGATGCCCAAGCGTTCACGCTCCGCTTCGAGACGATCCAGCGCCTCTCTCGGCGTATCATCCGCCAGCTTAAAAGCTCCGTAATGCATCGGGATCATCTGATCCGCGCCGCAATCCACAAACCCTTGCAATGCCTCCTCCGGTGTCACATGCTGCGAGGTCATGAACCATTCTGGCTCATACGCACCAATCGGCATAAAGGTCAGGTCAATGTCAAAGCGCTCGCCAACCTCCTTAAAGCCGCGGAAGTACCCGGTATCTCCTACAAAGTACAACGTCGGTGCAACTGCTGTATCTGAATTAGAATGAGTATGCGATTCTGTGACAGACGTGGCAGAGCCAATCACCTGCTGCTCGCTTTGCAGCACATACCCACCCCAATGCGAAGTATTTGTATCAAACGGCGTACGCCGCGTCCAATGCTGGGCCGGAACAAATGTGAATCGCACCCCGCCTACCGTAAAATGATCCCACCATTTCAGCTCATGGCAGTTACGGAAGCCTTTGCGGACCATTTTCGACTTCAATCCCGAAGGTACGAGCATCAGCGTATCTGCACGATACAATTTGCGCAACGATTCCATATGCAAATGATCATAATGCGAATGAGACAGCAGAATGATGTCCAACGGCGGTACATCCTGAATGCGGATGCCGGGCGGAGCCAGTCTTTTGTCGAAAGCCATACGCTCAGCCCACACCGGATCCGTAACGATGTTCAGTCCGAGATACTGAATAAAAAAGGTAGAATGCCCTACCCAGGTCGCCGTCGTCGTTTCCCGGTTACTGTGCAAAAACTCCAGCTCCGGGGGATGGTTCGGAACAACGAACGTATAATCCTTCGTTTTGCTGCGGCGCTCCTGCCGCCACTGTCTGAATTGCTTGAGTGTTTTATCGGTGTTGACATGATCCATGTTGTTAAAACGAACTTTGGGCATGATGTAACTCCTCCCCTGACGGACCCGTTCTCCAAAGAGATCGAAACGGATTAATTCATTTATATATTACACGCGAGTGTGAACATCCAATGATGCAACATGCTGGTGTATGTAAAGTATAATTCAATCCGCCTTTTACATGCAAAAATGGACCCTCCCCTATCAATCAGGAAGGGCCATCTCAGATGCTGCTGTCAGTCCTGTGGATTTTTAAAGCGTGCCGAGTACATAAACAGAAACACAATCGCCACCACAATAATAATAGGCGACTCATACATGATCGTAAAATGCTCGAAAGCAGCCATTTGTACTCACCCTTTCTTCCTCGCTTGTCCTCGCACATAATCCGCATCGAACAGGAACAGTCTCAAGATCAGGATCAGTGACGGAATCAGCACCAGCAGTCCCGCACTAAACGCCGTAATCAATGCATATGCCATGGCGGAGTTCGTAAAGCTGTGGTGCACATTAATGTAGGGATACAAAACATACGGCAGATGCGAGCGGCCATAGCCATACCAGGCAAATGCAAATTGCAGCATAACCAGAATAAAGGAGGTTCCGAGATGACGCCGCCGCCATACCAGATAAACAGCTCCGACAAAGCAGACGAAGGAGGCGACAAACATCCAGGCCATGTTCAGCATATTGGCAAAGTGGTCTGGATTTTGTTTGTTAATCTGAAAAAATGCGAGCAGACTCGCCACAATCGTAGGACCGCTCCAGAGTAGCGCGTACCCGCGCACGATTTCAAAAGCGACCTTGTCCCCTGCCCTTTTGGCATAGTACGACAAAAACATCGCCGAGATATACAGCACACTCACCAGCGCCAGGAAAATAACCGCCCACGTATAGGAATTACTTAATAACTCACCCCATCGCAGATGAACACCTGTGCTGTTTTCCACAATAATGCCGCCTTCCGAAATGGCGAGAACCGTTGATAGCGCCGCCGGAATCAGCAGCCCTGTCGCGCCGTACAATGCCATGTAGACGATATTATTTGTACCGGAATGTCCATACGTGTTGTACGCATAGTACACCCCGCGGATCGCGAGAAGCACAATGGCAATACTGCCGGGAACGAGCAACGCTGTGCCATAATAATAAGCCGCATCCGGGAAGAAACCATTCAGTCCCACCACGAAAAAAATGAGAAATACGTTCGTTACCTCCCACACCGGCGATAAATACCGCTGTATAATGTTGTGGATTTTGTTCTGGTGACCTGTCAGCACACTGTAAAAGCTGAAAAAGCCTGCGCCAAAATCAATAGATGCCACAATCAAATAACCGAACAGGAAGGTCCATAAAATGGCGATACCGACAATTTCATAGCTCACTTCCCTTCAGCCCCTTCCAGACCCAGCTGCTTCAGCTCTTCCACTGCATCTTTATTACGGAACAGCTTGCTGAGAACCTTAATGGCCGAGAAGCACAACACGAGATACAAAATGATAAACATCACGAGCATCCATCCCACACTGGTGGAGGTGGTCGCTGCTTCGGACACCTTCATATAGCCGCGCAAAATCCACGGCTGCCTGCCAACCTCCGCGAACATCCAGCCCAGCTCAATGGCTACCATAGCCATCGGCCCCACCAGAATGAGCGCCAGCAGCAGCCATTTGGGGTATGGTTTACGACCTGGCAGACGCTTGCGAATCAGATACAACAGCGGAATGACGAGAATCAGCACCCCGGTGGTGATTTTGAGATCGAACATATAGTGGATAGACAACGGCGGTCGCTGATCCACAGGATAATCATTCAAACCCTTAACTTCTGTACTGGGCAGATTCCCGGCCAGAACACTAAGCGCATAAGGCACTTTCAAGGCGTACTTGATGTCTCCGTTCTTGTCCATATAACCGCCATATACGAAAGGAGCGTGCGTCATTGTATCAAAATGCCATTCGGCAGCAGCCAGCTTTTCCGGCTGATATTTGGCCAGAAATTTACCGGAAGCGTCTCCGATCATCACGGTGCTGATGGCAAATACAATGGTGCAGGTGGCGGTCAGCTTCAGCGCTTTTTTGAAATACGGATGGTTACGCCCCCGCAGCATACTATAGGCAGCTAATCCCATCAGCAGCCCAGCACTCAACGTATACGAGGAAGCCAGCACATGAGAAACTTTAGTCGGCGTGGCCGGATTCAGCATGGCCTGGATGGGATGAATATCTGTCATGACTCCATTTTTAAGTGTAAAGCCTTGAGGCTGGTTCATGAACGAGTTCACAGTTGTAATAAAAACCGCTGATGCAGATGAGGCAATCGCTACCGGAATAAGCAGCATCAGGTGAAAATATTTGCTTTTAAACCGATCCCAGGTGTACAAGTAGATACCCAAAAAAATGGCTTCAATGAAAAAAGCAAACGTCTCCAAAAACAGGGGCAGCGCAATCGCTTGTCCAGCCACCCGCATAAAGGTAGGCCATAGCAAGCTGAGTTGCAGTCCAATGGAAGTACCTGTGACGACACCTACGGCAACGGTGATGACAAACCCCCGCGCCCAACGTCGGGCCAGCAGTGTATAGTGCGGATCACCAGTTCGCAGCCCGCGCCATTCCGCGAGTGCAATCATCAAAGGTACGCCAACGCCAATGGATGCAAATACAATATGAACAAACAGGGTAATTCCGGTCAACATCCGGCTTAGCAATACGGGGTCCAGTGAAGACAAATGGTACTCACTCCTTCATTTCACATTTTAAATAGAAAGCACCTGCATACATTCCTTCGGATTACGATCTAGGGAGTCAGGCGGGCTATGCTTTTAATGACTGCGTACAGCATAATAGCCGCTATCACAATACACACAATAATGAGCGTCCTTTCCTGCTTGCGGAACATGGGAACGCCTCCTTTACTCGTCGTTTGGAGCATGGGAGAACATATCTTAGTCTAGCTAAATTTTGTTATTTTTAACCATGCTGACGTTATAAATTTAGTAGAATTCCATTTTGGATATTGCCATGTGCAGTCGAATCGTTCTGGGCAGCTACTTTTTAGCCTCATTAGTGTGAGATTTATCATTGTATTTTCATCAAAATGACGAACTCCCTCTTTGGAGACATTCGTGGAATGAGGTACAATACAGATAAGCTATATATGGAGAACTTTTGAATAGGAGGCTGTACCGCGCTATGAAAATAACATCTATCGAGCCAACTCCCAGTCCGAACACCATGATGCTGCATCTGGATGAGCGGCTGGAAACGGGCATTCGCAGAACATATACACGGGATAATGAACGCTCCGCTCCCCCCTTTATCCGGCGTATGCTGGGCATTGAAGGAGTCAAAAGCGTGTTTCACACGACAGATTTTGTAGCCCTTGATCGCAAAGGGAACGCAGATTGGTCCACCATTCTGGGTCAGGTTCGCGACCAGCTAGGAGAGGAAGGCGCAGACGCCAATTGGGACTTGCCAGAGGAAACCTCCGGGGAAGCGTTTGGTGAGGCACAGGTATTTGTGCAATTTTTCCGGGGCATTCCGATGCAAATCCGGGTCAAAGCGGGCCAGCAGGAGGAACGGATTTCCTTGTCCGACCGTTTCGTGCAGGCCGTAACCCGAGTAGCCAGTGCGACGCTGATCAAGGAGCGCAAGCTGAGCGATTACGGCGTCCGCTATGGAGAACTGCCGGATATCGCGCGCGAGGTGGAGCAGGAGCTGGAGGCTGCCTTTCCGCAGGAGCGGCTGGAGCAGATTATCCAGCAGGCGATTGCCCACGGCGCGGACAACAGCGAATTCGTGGAGGAACGCCGCGAATGGAGCGATGCCGAGCTGGAGCAGGCCCTACAGCACGAGGATTGGCGTACCCGCTACGCCGCGCTGGATCGGCTGGAGCCGACGCCCGAGCATTTGCCACTCATCCGCCAAGCGCTGCATGACGACAAAATGCAGCTACGGCGGCTGGGGGTCGTCTATTTGGGCGATCTGCGCACACCGGAGGCGATGGAGCTGCTGTTCGGGGCGCTGCGCGATCCTTCAGCGGCCGTACGCCGTACGGCGGGCGATACGCTGTCGGATATCGGCGACCCGGCGGCTACCGGAGCTATGATCGGAGCCTTGTCAGATAACAGCAAGTTGGTTCGCTGGCGGGCTGCCCGTTTTTTGTACGAGGTTGGCACCGAGGACGCGCGTGACGCGCTGGAGAAGGCTGTAGATGACCCCGAATTCGAGGTCAGTCTACAGGCCAAAATGGCGCTGGAGCGCATTGAGTCAGGCGAACAAGCCGCAGGGACGGTTTGGCAGCAGATGGCCAAGCGCAACTCTTGATTTATGATTTTACGACTGGACCTTCAAAAAATTGTCGATTGTCAGAAGATGTACAGGTACGCTATACTTTAGTTTGCTATACAATAACATATCATGTCATACACCTCATCAAACCTGTTTTATGATGAGGTAGAGGTCGCGGATGTAATCAGTACACCGGAGGAGACGCCAAGAGCCGTCTGTGATTCCTGTGGAAAGGTGCACCCGCCGAAGTATGCGGAGTCGACTCTTTGTAATACTCCGAATGCTGGGGCTGCTAACCGAAAGGAGCAGAACTGTCACGCGATGTCCTAACACAGACACGTGTGTTGAGCTATCTTGTTATAGAAGAAGGTATGGTGCGGAATGCATAGACAAGGCCGCAGGCGTATTTCCTGTGGTCTTTTGACGTTTGTAATCCCCCTCCTTCTGGCTCTTGCCCTGACATGAAATACCATTTCATGAAGGAGTGTTTGAACGTGCAACACAAAGCATCACCTGCCGCAACCTTGCGGAAAAGTCTCAAAGCCCGACATATGACAATGATCGCCCTCGGAGGTTCCATCGGAACGGGCCTGTTCCTCGCCAGTGGAGGCGCAGTTGCAGAAGCCGGTCCCGGAGGCGCCCTGTTGGCTTATGCAGCGGTCGGCCTCATGGTTTACTTCCTGATGACCAGCCTCGGCGAACTGGCTACGTTTATGCCTGAATCCGGCTCTTTTAATACCTACGCAGGTCGCTTCGTCGATCCGGCTTTTGGTTTCGCCATGGGCTGGAACTTCTGGTACAACTGGGCCGTGACGATTGCCGCCGAATTGGCAGCAGCGACCGTGCTGATCAAATACTGGTTTCCCGAAAGTCACTCCGCCTGGTGGAGTTTGTTATTTCTAGCCGTGATCTTCGCGCTGAACGCGCTGACGGTCAAAGGCTACGGTGAATCCGAATACTGGTTCGCCATGATTAAAATTGTGACCGTGGTTATCTTTCTGACCGTGGGTGTGCTGATGATCTTCGGCATTATGGGAGGTCCAGCGATTGGCTTCGCTAACTTTACTGTGGGGGATGCCCCGTTCCACGGTGGATTTTTTGCCGTATTGGGCGTGTTCATGGCCGCAGGCTTTTCCTTTCAGGGAACGGAGCTGATCGGGGTAGCCGCCGGAGAGAGTGAAAATCCGCGTGAAAATGTGCCGCGCGCCATCCGTCAAATCTTTTGGCGCATCCTGTTCTTTTATATTCTGGCGATTCTCGTCATTGGATTGATTATTCCGTACACCAATCCGAATTTGTTGCGGGGAGATATCAGTGACATCGGGGTCAGCCCGTTCACACTGGTATTTGAAAAAGCGGGGCTTGCCATTGCCGCCTCCGTCATGAATGCCGTTATTTTAACTTCCGTATTGTCGGCAGGTAATTCCGGGATGTACGCGGCAACACGTGTACTGTACGCTTTGGCACGGGAAGGCAAAGCCCCCCGTTTCCTCGGACATATCAATCGGCGCGGCATTCCCATGAATGCACTGCTGATCACAACCGCTGTCGGTATGCTGGCCTTCCTCGCCTCCCTGTATGGGGACGGTGTGGTCTACAATTGGCTGCTGAATGCTTCCGGGATGTGCGGATTTATTACATGGGTCGGTATTGCGGTCAGCCATTATCGTTTCCGCCGTGCCTTTACAGCACAGGGTCGCAGTCTGAGTGAGCTTCCGTACAAAGCCCGCTGGTTCCCGTTTGGTCCCTTGTTTGCCTTCGCTCTGTGTATCATCGTGATTATCGGGCAAGGTGCCGATGCCTTTACAGGGCAAGCGATTGATTGGAAAACGATGATCGCTACGTACATGAGTGTGCCGCTGTTCCTTCTTCTGTGGCTCGGCTACAAATGGATCAAGCGTACCAAAATCGTTCCACTAAACGAGTGTGATTTGGACCCGGATGCATCTTCCGGTAAATAAACAATAATAAAAAAGCCCGTCTTCGGGCATATACAGGTGGAAATGCGGATGAATGGTCCTATGGATCAGATCAGGTTCATCAGCATCTTCTCCCTGATATGTGGAGACGGGCTTTTTTTCTGTTATTCGGAAGAAGAAGCAATCGGAGCTGTCAAAGACATAGACAAGGCACGACGGCTAAAGATGCCATAAATCACAGCAATCAGCGTCAGCAGTGCAGAAAACAAGTACAAATTAACGATGCCCAGATGATCTGCAATCCAGCCCATCAGCAATAGCGAGATGCAAAACGTCATGCTCGTCAGCGTAGCCTGTGCGGATAGCACCTTGGGTAAATCGTGCACAGATACACTCATTTGCATCATCGTACGGCGGGATACGACGGACATTTCCGCAGGCAATCCCATCAACAGTACGATCAGCAGCGTCAGCGGCGGTAATGTGTTAAGCGCATACCAAGCCGTTAACAGTCCATAGCAAGCCATCCCCACCAGCATCGCGGGCAGCAGTCTGCGCTGCAAATACTTGACACTAGCGAGAACAATGATCCCGCCGCCAATCGCGCCTGCAAAATACGCCGCATTAATGTATCCCCACCATGCCTCGCTTTTGTGCAACACCTGCTGAGCGAAGGCAAGCGTGAATGCTCCTACCCAAACCGAACCACCCAGCAGGTCGATCATATCCATAAAAATAAGAGCTTTGAGCCTTCGGCTGGCTCCGATGAGGCTCCAGCCTTCACGCAATATTTCCTTTTTGCGCTTGGGAGGTAACACCGGACTCTCCGACTCCGGGCCATACAGTGTATCTTCCAACTGTGCAGGGGAGGTTGAAGCCAGTACGTCTCCGCTTTGCACCCGAGTTCCGGGTTGCAGTAAATAATGGGCTTTACCCTCTAGCGGATCACGGATCAAGCTGGTAAAGATCAGGGCCACCAAATATAGCCCGCAAGCCACCAGCAGTGTTTTTTCCGAGCCCATCATGGCTACCAGTACACCGCTAAGCCCCCATCCAGCCAATTGCACGGTCTGATCGCTGACCGATACGAGACTGTTTGCCCGCATCAGCCCTTCCCCGGACGCAAGGCGCGGAATCAGTGCATTACGTGCAGGTGTGGTCCAGCCGTCCAGAAAGGACATCGCTGCTACCAATGTAAACACAAGCACCCATACCGGGCTCGTGCCCGCTGACCACAAATGCCCCAGCAGGAGCGCAAAGAAAGCCAGTTGACCAAACTGGGAAACGAACAGAATAAATGGAAGCTGGAACCGGGCCAGGATCAGCGGCGCTAAAAAGCCGCTGATCATCTGTGCGCCCATCCGCAATAGCGGAACGAGAACTGAGGAAAAGATCGAGTCTGTTTCATGAAACACCAGAGACACCAGTGCCATGATATAAAGAATATCGGCCGCATTCGACATCGTCTGTGTACCGAGTAGATAAGTAAAGGAACGCTTGTGCATATGAATAAAATACTCCCTTATGAATGTAGCTTTTTCTATTGCAACAAAATGTTCAGGTCCATTTCAGGGTTACACGGAGATTTCCGGTGCTGCCTAAATCCGTGATCTGGTAGGAAATAGATTTTAACCCGAGCTGATACAACGACTGTAAATCTTCTTTGAGACTTCGCTCTGTTCCCTGATAGCCGAAGGTAAGCGTGGCACCGCCCTTATTGATCTCTTTGCGAACCTGCTCCTTGATTTCGGCGGATGATTTAACCAGACCCTTGCCATCTTGCAGCGTATATTCCAGGTTATTGTACAGCTTTTGGTACACAGCAGCCTTGGGTCCACCCGCAGCGACCAATCCCGACAATGTCTGCCGATACGAGGTGTTCGCCTGAGGATACTGTTTAACCCAGGAGTGGTCCCGGCGCATTTCGGCATCAGTCAGCAGATAATACGAAGTGCTTACCTCGTTGCCACGATCCGGGGTCGGATCATCCCATGTCGTATCCATGTGGTACCAATGTCCATCCAGCAAAACAAGATTCCATGCATGCAACTGGCCTCCTGCTCTTCCCTCCACAATCCGGTTGGAAATCCCGGCGCGTTCCAGCATTTTGTAGGCCAGCAATGAATAGCCCTGACACACTGTACTTCCGGTTTTCAGGCCATCATATGCCGTGTATTTTTGCTGCGTTTCATCATACTTCAAACGAACCACAATCCAGTCATGAATGGCCTTCACCTTCTCATGATCTGTCATTCCCTTCGTAATGATGTCCCCCAGCACCGCTTTAACCGTGCTATCCACATATGCGGTCTGCTCCTTCGTCTCCCGGTAACTCAGACGGATCGTAACCTCAGCGGACGTGGTTGTGCCTGTATAGCTGAATGCGTAGCTTTTGATCGTATAATTCACATACGGGTCGCTCTCCATCGCCTGTTTGATGGCTGTCTGTAACTGCTGCTTAAGACCGTTCACCCGCCCTTGATATGTAAAGGTCAGCGTTTCACTCCGCGTAGCCATTGCCTGTAAAAGCTTATTTTGAAGCTGCTGTGACGATACGGACGGAACCGGCTTGACCGACGCAGCATATACATTGTTCCCCCACTCTACAGCATGCGGCAGCAACACAGCCAGCGCTGCACCTACCACCAGGCATTTTACAAACCTAACCCCGATTTTCCTGTTCATACAGAGCGTTCCTGCCCTTCTTAGCATAGTTGTAAACAGCTCTATCTTACCATAAAAACAGCTAACCCAAGCGCTCTAGTTTTGTCGGTTACAGACGAGTAAGGGTTCAGTTAAAGACAGGTTGTGACACCATACTCGGCTATATAACAGACCGGACAACGGGCAAACATGTCGGCCCCAGAGAATTTTATCACAGCAATCTAGTAATCATCATGATATGGTACTGGCATCGGAAATCATTGATATTGATTCTCATTCTACATTAGAAAGGCTGAGTACCATGCCAGAATGTATCTCGCTCCTTCGTACTCCACCGGGTCAACCCGTGCGGCTGCAATCCCTTGCCTCTCTTCACCCCTCATTGCGCCGACGCTTAACGGACATGGGGATTGACGAAGGTTCCATTATACGGTTAAAAAAAGTCAGTCTGTTGGGTGGCCCTATTGTCATTGAATGCAACGGTCAACTGGTCGGCCTCCGTCAAAATCAGGTAAAACAACTGGAGGTCGTTCCTTCATGGACATGATCGCTCTATTCGGTAATCCCAACACAGGGAAAACCTCATTATTCAACAAGCTGACTCGTACGTATGCAGAGGTAGGGAACTGGTCCGGGGTGACGGTGGAAAAGAAAACAGGCCTGCTGCGCGACAAGTCTGCCGTTTTGGTGGATTTGCCAGGCGCTTATTCCTTGCTTCCACTTTCACTGGATGAAGGCATCGCCACCCGTTATTTGCTGGAAGAACCGCCTGCGGCCCTGATTAACATCGTGGATGCCTCCCAGCTCCAGCGCAATCTGTACCTGACTGTACAACTACTGGAATATGGCCGTCCACTTGTACTTGGGTTAAACATGACCGACGTAGCCGATGCCACCGGTCTTCGGGTAAACAAGGAATTGTTGACTGATCAATTGAACGTTCCCATCATTCCCATGGTGGCACGCACGGGCAGCGGCAGTAAGCAAATGCTCGCGTCACTTCGAGAGGTACGACGTGCGCCAAATTCCTTCCAGTTGGATTACGGCCCTGCCGTCGAGGCCGCTATTACAGATATTTGCAGTTTGCTGACGAATACACCTGTGCCAAGCCCTCGGTGGGCAGCTCTACAGTGTCTGGAAAACAATCCTGTCGTTATGGAATGGATGACGAATGAGGTACAGCGTGAACAAGTAACTGAACGCATCCAGCGTTGCGAGAAAGAACTTCTCCGTGAAGGCTATTCGGCTACTCCCGCTCAGCATATCCGTTCTGTACGTACAGCGTGGATCGCTGATCTGTGTACAAAGGCGCTCGATACGTCCAAACTCAAGCCGCACAGTCTGACAGACAAGCTGGACGCACTGCTAACACATCGGTATTTGGGGATTCCCATCTTTTTGTTGCTGATGTACGCTACCTTCAAGTTCACCTTCGATTGGGCGGGTACTGTTCTTTCAGATATGCTGGACGGATTTTTTTCAGGGACACTAAGCAGTTGGATTACTGAATTGCTCGTTTACTTGAACGCGTCCGCTTTTACGCAAAGTCTCATCGTGGACGGTATCGTAGCAGGAGTTGGGGGCGTGCTCGTTTTTCTGCCTCAGATCGCTATTTTGTTCCTGATTATTTCGCTGATCGAAGACTCGGGGTATATGGCACGGGTTACGATATTAATGGACCGTCTCATGCAAGCTGTCGGCTTGAACGGGAAAAGCTTCATTCCCTTCATCATCGGCTTTGGCTGCAATGTTCCTGCGATTATGGCGGCACGCACCATTGAACAGCCCAGAGAACGCCTCATTACAACGTTGCTGGTGCCCTTTATGTCATGTTCGGCCCGCCTGCCGGTATATGCATTGTTTGCCGGTGTATTTTTTCCAACACATGCGGCAAGCATCATCATGCTGATGTATGTGTTAGGAATCACCGTATCGCTTATACTTGCCAAAATCTTTTCCAAAGTATCCATTTTATCGGGTGAGCCTTCCCTCTTCATCGTGGAGCTTCCCCCTTATCGTGTGCCGCAAGCTCTTACACTGTTTCGTAGCACGTGGGAAAAGGTCAAGGGCTTCGTCCGGAAAGCCGGAACGATCATTCTTGCAGGCTCCGTTGGCATCTGGCTCTTGTCCAATTTCGGCCCACAAGGGTTCGGTGCAGACATGAATGATAGCCTGCTTGCCACTGTTGGAGGATGGTTCGCCCCCATACTGGCCCCTCTCGGCTTCGGTACCTGGCAAGCAGGCGCATCCCTGCTCACAGGCTTTATGGCCAAGGAGGTTGTGGTATCGACGATGAATATCATTTACCACGTTCCGGACATGCAGGGACTAGAAATGCAAGTAAGGCATGCCTTTACGCCGTTAGCCTCTTTTAGCTTCATGGTGTTCATTCTGTTGTATGTACCATGCCTGGCTACGGTAGCGGTCATTCGTAAAGAGACCCTTTCGTGGCGCTGGACCGGATTTTCCGTGATCTATCCTTTGACTGTTGCGTATCTCATTGCCGTTGTGATCTATCAGTGTGGCAGGTTATTAGGTTGGGGTTAAGTTAGAGCCTTATGAAAATAGAAGGAAGTGGATTCCGTGATCAATATCATTATTTTATTGGTGATTCTCGGTTATAGCGCGTGGGTGTTTGTTCGTTTTTTACGGAAAAGCCGTCAAGGTGCTTGTGCCGGATGCTCATCAAGCAAGTCATGTCCGGGCTGTGCCGGAAGTTCTATGAATGAGGATCATACGAAAATCAAAGAAAATATCTAATCAAACCCACATCAAATATAAAAGCTGCTTCGGATCTATCCTGCAACCGAAGCAGCTTTTTTATATTTTATATCAGATAAAAGTAATATAGTTCTTCGTTCTGGATATGACCCTTCTTATCGTGTCCAAGTTATACTTACACGTAAGTTCCCCGTGCTTGGCACAACGGTATATTGATAATTCAGATTTCTGATACCTAGCTGATACAGCGGAGTCAAATCCTGTACTAATTTTCTTTCCGTCCCCTGATAGAGAAAGGATACCGTGGATTGCCCATTGAGGACAGCCTGTTGGGTCAATTCCAAAATCTCACGCGCAGATTTAGGGGCGCTATCACCATACGATGCATACTTCAGATCATCATACAGTTTTTGATACGCATCCGTCCTGCTACCACCCTCCGCGATCAGTCCTGCCAAGGTCTGCTGGTACGATGTGCTAGCGGCTGGATATTTGTGAACCCATGTATGATCCTGACTCAATTCATCATCCGTCAGCAAGTAGTAAGACGTATTTACCACATTAGCGCGATCTGGCACAGGATCATCCCAAGTCGTATCCAGATGGTACCACTGACCATCAAGTAGAACCAGATTCCATGTATGGTCCTGTCCACCTGCAACCCCTTGCACTATACGGTTCTCAATTCCCGCGCGCTCCAGCATTCTGTATGTGAGCAGCGAATAACCCTGACAAACCGTACTGCCGGTGGTCAACCCTTCGTAAGCTGTGTACTTTTGCTGTGGAACATCATATTTTAAATTTAAAACAACCCAGTCATGAATAGCCTTCACCTTCTCATGATCGGTCATGTCATTCGTAATAATGTTACTGAGAACGTCCTGAACCGTATTGTCCACATAATCCGACTGCGCTTTGGACTCCCGGAAGTTCATACGTATGGTCACATCAACGCCTGTAGATGTACCCGTATAATTGAATGTGTAGGTTTTGAGTATAAAATTTACATATGGGTCACTTTCCATCGCCCGATTGATCGTATTTTGTAATTGCTTCTGGAAGTCTCTCATGTCGCCGGAGTATGTAAAAGTAAGTAATTCATTACGCGCAAGCATAGCTTGCAAGATTGTGCCCTCCAACTGCTGTACTGACGACGCTTGTTCGGCCTTGACCGAAGCTGCGGATACGCTTTCCCAAATCATAGTCTGTGGCAGTGCGGTAGCCAGAGCGGCTCCAACAACCAGACATTTCACTACCTTAACCCCTATTTTCCTGTTCATATAAAATATCCTTTCCCTTCTAGTTAAAGTTATAAACAGGTATATATTACCACAAATGACCATTTGATAAAAAACACTATTTTCCAGTTTTAAAAGAAAGATACGTTTAAAATGAAAAAGCGGCTTGGGGTCTATCCTGCACCCGAAGTCGCTTTTTCATTTCATATGAAGTTTGAGGAGATTTGCAGTATTCAGCAGTATTCAGCGGTACTCCGCCAAACGTTCATTTAGCTCCCGCGTGTGCAGATAAACTTCACGATACAGCTCATATAGGCCTTCATACCGAGCCACACGTTCGGGGTCTGGCGAGTATCTGGCTGCTTCACGGAGAAAAGATTTCGCGCATGCTTGCAACGATTCAAACCATCCGCTTCCGTAAGCGGCCAGCATCGCCGCCCCCAAGGCAGGCCCTTGCTCACTTTCCAGCTTGATGATATCCGCGTTAAAAATGTCTGCCTGCATTTGCAACCACGCTTCATTACGCGCACCGCCGCCGATGGATATGACCTCGTTCACCGCTTTGCCCGTTCCTCGGAGAATATCAATGGATTCCTTGAGCGAAAATGTAATTCCCTCCAGCACGGCGCGTGTAAAATGCGCAAGCTTATGTCCGGCGTCCATCCCGATAAAGCTGCCCCGTATGGTTGCATCCGGGTGAGGGGTACGTTCACCCACGATATATGGCGTGAACAGCAGCCCCCGGCTGCCAGGCTCAATGGAGTTCACATCTTCCAATAACGCATCAAAAGAATGCTCCGGTGCAAAGGTATCCTTAAACCACGTCAGGCTGTACCCGGCCGCGAGCGTAACGCCCATAATATAATAGGCATCCTGCTCACTATGATTAAAAAAATGCGCCCGTCCCTGCACATCAATGTCCTTGCGTTCCTCATAGGAAAGCACAACACCCGATGTGCCGATGCTGCATAAAGTACGTCCTTCGCTCAAAATACCAGCGCCAATCGCACCACATGCGTTGTCCGCGCCACCCGCATACACCTTCGTTTCAGAAGCAAGTCCGGTCTGCTCCGCAATCTCCGGCAGCAGCGTACCTGTCTGATCGAACGATTCCACCAGCGGCGGGAACAGAGACGACGGCAGTTCGAAAGCAGCGGCGATCTCCTGGCTCCACTGCTTTTTTGCCACATCCAGCAACAGCGTGCCCGCCGCATCCGAATACTCCGTCGCCAGCTCTCCCGTCAGGCGATACCGCACATAATCCTTGGGCAGCATAAAATGGGCCGCACGGGCCAGCACGTCTGGCTCATGCTCCTGCACCCACAGTAGCTTGGGCAGCGTGAAGCCTTCCAGCGCGCGATTACGTGCGATACTTAGCAGCTCTGGCCCAAGCTGCTCTTCAATGCGGCGGCACTGCGCCGTTGTACGCGTGTCATTCCACAGAATAGCCGGGCGCAGCACTTGCCCTTCCTTGTCTGTCAGCACAAGCCCATGCATCTGCCCCGAAAAGCTAATGCCGTCCACGGCATCTGATCCGCCGATTCCGGCCTTTTCCACGAGCTGCTTCAGTGCTGTTAACGTACCGCTGACCCAATCCTCGGGATGCTGCTCGCTATACCCTGCCTTCGGTTGATGGAGTGGATAAGACTGGGAGGTTTCAAAAGCCACCTGTCCCTTGCGGTTGACCAGCACCGTTTTGACCGCGCTGGTACCCAAGTCCACGCCGATGACGTAGCGCTCTTGCTCCTGTTTCTGCTTTTCCTGCATCGAAGTTCCTCCTTTCCTGTTACCTTGTAGACGCTGTCTCATATATAGGTTCTGGCATTAATCCGCCAAAATGTATTGATTTAATGTCGCTTTCAGATACTCCTGACGACCGGATACGTTTTTGCGTGGTGCTTCGTTCGCCAGTGCATATTCAGCCAGCGAAGCAAGCGTTGCTTTACCAGATACGATATCTGCTCCAATACCTTCTTTAAAGCTGCTATAGCGCTTATCGATAAAGTCCTCGAACACGCGGTCCTCGATCAGTTTGGCAGCTACCTTCAGGCCTTTCGCATACGTATCCATACCTGCGATGTGCGCAAGGAACAAGTCTTCTGGCTCAAACGATGCTCTGCGCACCTTGGCATCAAAGTTGATACCGCCGCGGCCCAAGCCTTCATTTTGCAGCACTTCATACATGGTCAGGGTTGCATCATACAGATCAACCGGGAATTCGTCCGTATCCCAGCCCAGCAGCAAATCTCCCTGGTTTGCATCCAATGATCCCAACATACCGTTAATCCGTGCTACACGCACTTCATGATCAAAGGTATGACCCGCCAAAGTCGCATGGTTAGCCTCCAGATTGAGCTTGAAATGCTGATCCAGATCATATTTTTGCAGGAAGGCAATTGTCGTCGCCGCATCAAAATCATACTGGTGCTTGGTGGGCTCCTTCGGCTTCGGCTCGATCAGGAACTGGGCATCAAAGCCGATCTCCCGCGCATAGTCTACGGCCAGATGGAACATCCGTCCCAAATTGTCCTGCTCCAGCTTCAAATCTGTATTCAGCAGCGTATCGTAGCCTTCACGACCTCCCCAGAACACATAGTTGTCCGCGCCCAGACGTTTGCCCACTTCTAGGCCTTTTTTAATCTGGGCGGCAGCGTGAGCGTATACATCTGCATTGCTGGTCGTTGCCGCTCCGTGCAAATAACGTGGATGGCTGAACATATTCGCCGTGTTCCACAGCAGCTTTTTACCCGTTGCCTTCATATGCTCCTCGATCAAATCCACGATGGTATCCAGGTTGCTGTAAAATTCCTTGAGCGACGCGCCTTCTGGTGCAATATCCACATCATGGAAAGCAAAATAAGGCAGGTTCAGCTTATCCAGCAGTTCAAAAGCAGCTTCCACACGGGCCTTCGCCAAATCCAGCCCGGTAAACTTGGACCACGGGCGCTCCGCCGTCTCTACCCCAAATGGATCGGAGCCACCTGCAACGAGTGTATGCCAATAGGCCATGCTAAAACGCAAATGCTCCTCCATCGTTTTCCCAGCCACGATTTCCTGAGGATTATAAAATTTGAACGCAAAAGGATTATTGGACTGCTTGCCCTCAAAATTAATTTTAGAAACCTGCTCAAAATATGCCATTATAAGTTCCTCCTTTATAGTAAACGTTTACAAAAAAGATTCTAGCACAGCCAAAAGACTTTGTCTATTGCTTAAACTAAGTTTATTTTTATGATATAATATCGGGAATTACACCAACAGGAAGTGAAAAGAACATGAATGTTACTGGCGATCAGGCGCTTGTCAAAAAGCTGAATAAATCCATTGTGCTGGAGCGTATTCGCCTTCATGCCCCCTTATCCCGGGCACAATTATCCAGTCAAACCGGGTTAAACAAGGCTACCGTTTCCAACCTGGTGGCGGAGCTAATCACCGACGGGCTTATATATGAGACGGGATTAGGAGAATCCAGCGGCGGGCGCAAACCCTTAATGCTGCTGTTTAACAGCCGGGCAGGCTTTGTATTCGGCATCGAGGTCAGCGTGTATTATATCAAGGGTGCTCTGACCGATTTGGCAGGAACCATTGAAACAGAGCTTACCCTTCCCCTTGCGCAGCATGATCCTGCTTTTGTTATGGAACAGATTCAAAGGCTGGTTCAGGAGCTTATGCAGACGGTCCCTCCCTCCCCTCATGGCATCGTCGGTATTGGGCTAGGGGTTCCGGGTATGGTGGATGAAACGGGAACCGTTTTGTTCGCGCCCAATCTGGGCTGGGAAGAGGTTCCGCTGCGGCAACAGCTTGAGGCAGAGCTTGGCCTTCCCGTGGTGCTGGATAACGAAGCCAATGTCGGTGCGCAAGGCGAGCTGTACTATGGTATGGACAGCGATCACCGACAGCTGGTGCGGGATCTGGTCTACATTAGTGCAGGGTCCGGGATCGGAGCGGGAATTATGATTGACGGCAAGCCGTATCAAGGAGCTTGGGGGTACGCCGGAGAGACTGGTCATATGTCCATTGACTGGAACGGACGGCTCTGCTCCTGCGGTAGCCGGGGCTGCTGGGAGCTGTATGCTTCGGAGAAGGCGTATACAGCGTCTACTTTCAAGCTGCCTGCGCACAGCACAGCGGAATTACTGCCGTTTGCCCGGCAAGGTGACGCGAATACGTTAAGCATCTTTCGTGATATCGGGCAATATTTGGGTGTGGGCATCACCAACATCGTGAACAGCCTCAACCCCGGAATGCTCATCATCGGTGGTCCGCTGGCGGAAGCCAGACCTTGGTTGGAGCAAAGTATGCGTGAAGTGATTGATGAACGTGTCCTGCCCTATCACCGTCGGCAATTACAAATCCGTTTCTCTACGCTTGGTAGCCGTTCGACCATGCTGGGTGCAGCCTACGCGGCGACTGCTCCTTTTCTCGGGCGTGTACGTGTATCTTTATAAAAATGGGCGTACAGAAACACTAAAGTTCCTGTACGCCCATTTTTCTTACAACCCGTTATTGGAGATAACACCTTTATACCAGTAGAAGCTTTTTTTTCGTTTTCTTTCAAGTGTCCCGTTACCGTCATTGTCTTTGTCCACATATATAAATCCGTATCTTTTTTCCATTTCAGATGAGGAATAGCTGACCAAATCAATCGCTCCCCAACTGGTGTAACCCATGAGTTCAACCCCGTCCAGAATAGCTTCATGCATTTGTTCAAAATGAGCACGGAAGTAATCAATACGGTAATCATCCTGAATACTACCATCTTCCTCCACCTTGTCGTACGCTCCCAAACCATTTTCTACAATGAACAATGGTACTTCATAGCGGCTGTACAGCTCGTTAAGAGAAAGTCGCAAGCCGACCGGGTCAACCTGCCAACCCCAATCACTCGTTTCCAGATAAGGATTTTTAACGCCGCCAATCGTATTGCCACTGACTTTTTCCATGCCTTCACTATCCGCACTGGCAACGAGCGACATATAGTAACTAAAGGAAATGAAATCCACCGGATGGGTTTTTAGAATTTCATCATCACCCTCAAGCTTTTCAATAACAATCTCCTTTTCACGGAAGAAGCGTTTCATATAATGGGGATACGCTCCGCGAACCTGTACATCCGTGAAAAAATAGTTAAACTGATTATCTTTAAACGCTGCCAGAATATCCTGCGGATTACAGGTATGTGGATACGTTGTCAGCCGGGTTAACATACAGCCGATTTTAGAATCCGGAATGATTTCGTGGCAGTATTTTACGGCCAGAGCACTAGCTATAAATTGATGATGCAAACCCTGATAAACCGCTTGTTCTACATTGTCAAAACGCTCCGGTAGAATACCACCGCTCGTAAATGGATGGCGGACGATACTATCTATTTCATTAAAAGTGATCCAGTGCTTTACTTTATTTTTGTATCTTTTAAATACTGTTTTACAAAAATGGATAAAGAAATCTACAACCTTCCGTTGGGTCCAGCCCCCGTAATGGTTTACAAGATACATCGGCATTTCGTAGTGAGATAGGCTAACAAGCGGCTCTATCCCATTTTTATGCATTTCATCAAACAGCCGATCATAAAATTGCAATCCAGCCTCGTTGGGCTTGTCCTCATCCCCGTTTGGAAAAATGCGCGTCCATGCAATAGATACCCGCAGCGTTTTAAAGCCCATTTCACCAAACAACGCCAAATCTTCGGGATAGCGGTGATAGAAATCAATTCCTTGGCGTTTGGGATAATCTTGATCTGACGTGTCCTGCATCGCCTTTTGGATATGTTCCTCGGTCATTGAATTGTGTTTTTTATAATCACTTTTGCTCACATTCTTTTTGTAAATAGCCATATCTGCTGTAGATATCCCTTTACCATCAACGTTCCAGGCTCCTTCTACCTGGTTCGCGGCTACAGCTCCTCCCCATAGAAAGCCTTCTGGAAATGTTCTTTTGATCTCTGTCACATCTAATTCCTCCTCTTTAATTTCTACTCATGACTCGTTTTAAGTGAATGATCAGGTACATTAGTTCTTCATCTGGAATAGAAAGCTCAAATTTTGCTTCAATATACTGTTGAATAGTTAACGCGCACTTCTCTTCTTCCGGATACTTGTTCACAATTTGACTCATTAATTCCTGGTCTTGAGAATCCAACATTTTATGTTCAAGTAATCTCTGAACGAAAAATTGAAGGTGTGTTAAAAACCGTGAATAGTTAATGCTGTGGGTATCCAGTTCGATTCGGTAATGAATTTTAATGATATTCAAAATGTCTTTGACCGTATTGGTCATCAATAAAACCTGGTTCATATTGTTATCGGTCTGTTGGGCATTGACTAGATGAAAGGCGATATTAGCCGCTTCCTCTTCAGGCAGCTTGAGACCGATTCGCTTTTCAATCAAGGCGAGCGCATACAGCCCAATGCCAAACTCTTCTGGATAGAACTTTTTGACCTCCCAAAGCATCCGATTCTGAATTGTCATGTGATCTTTAAACCGTTTGGTTGCCATATACAGATGGTCTGTCAGGGAAATATATAGATGTTCATTCAAGTGACTGGACAGAACGCTTTTCGCATAAGATATGATTTCATCTGCCATAATCAAATACTCCTTGGGAGTTTCCTTCATTAAGGCTGTCAAATCGGAAGACATACTTTCATTTTCAAGAACATATATCTTTTCGATCTCGTTCTCATCGACGAAGTCACCAGGTTTGCTTTTAAAGCCGATGCCTTTACCCATCACTATGATTTCCTTGTGATCCTCACGTTTGGCAAGAACAATACTCGTATTGAGAACTTTTATTACTTTCATATCAAACTACCTCTCGCTTTCCAGGCTTGATTCCCCCAATAAACACACTGTTAAAGTACAGTAATCAGAGGCTTCTCTGGCCCTGTCTTTCCCGAATCTTCATGACCCATGATTTCCAGATAATCCTGCGTGTTGGTCACAATAATCGGAGTGATCGTATCATACCCGTCCCTTTGTATGGCTTCAAGATCAAATTCAATAAGAAGCTGTCCATGCTTAATGACGTCACCTTCTTGTACAAGCACAGTAAAGTGTTGGCCCTTCAGCTTAACGGTATCCAAACCGATATGAATGAGCAGCTCCACGCCTTCAACCGATTTTAAGCCTATGGAATGCTTGGTGCGGAACACAGTTTCCACGGTGCCGTCAAAAGGTGCGACCACTTTTCCGCTACTGGGTTGAATAGCAATCCCTTTGCCCATCGCTTCCTGAGAGAACGCTTCATCCTTGACCTGCTGTAAGGGAATAATCGAGCCCTCCATAGGTGCGAAAATAACAGTTTTGGACTTGATGCTCTTACCTTGCGTTTTAACAGGTTCGGGACGAGATTGTGTTTTGACCTGTTCGATAACCGTATCCTTAAATCCGATCACATATACTGCTATAAACGTCACAACGATCGAAATGGCCATCGTAATGAGCGCATACACCAGGTTGGAGTGATCTTCACTGATAAACATGGGCAGTGATGCAAAACCAGGACCCACAGCGGCATAAGCTTTTAGATTCACAAGTCCGGCAAACAATCCGGCAACACCAGCTCCAATCATGCAGGCGAACAGTGTTTTTTTCAGGCGTAAATGCACGCCGTACAAGGCAGGCTCCGTAATTCCGAATACCCCTGAAATACCTGCGGACAAAGCAATTTGTTTGAACTTAGGATCTTTTGTTTTCAGCGAGACGGCAAATGCACCAGCGCCCTGTGCCATATTGGAAGACAACATGGCAATCAGTACCAATGTTTCATATCCTGGTGAAGCTAGCGCAGCAAATATGATAGGATAAAATACTTTGTGCATGCCAAACATGACGATTAGCGGCATCACGATAGACATCAACACTACTGTAAGCCAGCCGATTCTTTCCTGAATCCAGAATACACCGTTTGACATCCCCATACCCAAATACGTCCCCAACGGTCCTAATGCAATAAGAGCGACAGGCGCGACAATCAGAATAACGATTAATGGTTTTAGAAATATTTTCACAGGTCCAGGAGAGATTTTATCGGCAAATTTCTCAATGTAGGACATAAACCATATGGTCAAAATAATGGGAATAACAGAGGTGGCATACTGTACAGAAGCAACGGGCAAGCCCGCAAATGTGACTGCCTTCTCACCTCCTAACAAACTAATTAAGTTCGGATGAAGCAGCACACCCCCAAGGAGTACGGATACGAATGGATTGGTCTTGAATTTCTGTGCGCTGGAGAAAGCCAGCAGCATAGGCAGAAAATAAAATGCCGCATCCGCGATCACACTTAAAACCATGTACGTTTGGCTTTCCTTGCTCATGATTCCGGTTACTGTACACAGCAAGAGCAATGCTTTTAGCATCCCGGAAGCGGCAATGGCCGGGATAATGGGCTGGAAAATACCTGCGATCATGCTCGCAAAGGTATTAAACAATCCCTTAAGGCTTCGGTCTGCCTTCACTTTTTCGGCTTCATCCGAGGACGATTTATCCGGGTCCAGCAATTTGACCAGCTCATTGTAGACATAGCCTACATCATTCCCTATGATGACCTGATATTGTCCACCGCTATTCACGGCTCCCATAACCCCGTCCAAGGCTTTAATTTCATCAGTTCGTGCCAATTCCGGTTTACGGAGCGTCATTCTCAATCGAGTAGAGCAATGAATGATACTGTTGATATTATCGTTTCCACCCACTTTATTAAAAATGGCTTGTGCGATATCTTTGTAATTCATGAGTTGCACCTTCCTTCTTAGAATAAGGAACAAAAAAAGACCTAAAAAGGGTAGGGAAAAATATCCTACCCAATCTAGGTCTTGCCTGCCGAACAGTAACACGCCTTTAATTGGATATTGTACTATTTAGTTATTATTATAAGTATTGATTAATTATTCATAGATTAACTGTTTACATAAAGCAACCCGGGTTTTAAGCGCTTACAATTAAAATATAGCACCGATCATCTACAGATGCAACACTTTTCGACAAAGTTCTCTCTATGCAAAAAGATTAAGAGCTTCGGCTGCTTTACAACTCATCATTTATAGTCCAAGCCTAGTAAACAGGCCCCCATCGCAGTACGTAACTGCGGCGAGGGCCTGTTTTAAAACCATACGACGATCACAGGACCGTCGTCTGTTATGAAGTTGGATTAAGCGTTGAGCACTTTTTCAAACTTGGTTTTGTTCATGCCGGAAATACGTTCTTCTCCGATCAGGGTCAATGGAACGGCACGAATGCCCATGTCCCAAACTTCTTGAGCGAAAGCATCATTGGTTTCGATGTTGCGTTCTTCGAACTCTACACCTTTCTCAGTCAAATAGCTTTTCACTTGACGGCAATGCGGGCAGTGTGTAGATGTGTATACAATTGCTTTTTCCATGAATATCACCTCATAATTTATTTTTGTAGAAATTATATTTATTCATACTTAAACGAAATATTACAGTGCCAGTGCGCTGTGCTCCAGACTTTCGATGTATTTCTCGCTGTCCATAGCAGCCATGCAACCACTGCCTGCTGCTGTAATCGCTTGTCTATAGCGTGTGTCCTGAACGTCGCCACAAGCGAATACGCCAGGTACGTTTGTTTCGGAAGTACCAGGATTTACGACGATATAACCGTTCGCATCAGTTGTGATTTGACCACCCAGGAAGCCAGTATTCGGATGATGACCAATCGCCACGAATACGCCGCTAACTGTAATGGTTTCCTCTTTACCTGTTTCATTATTCAATACCTTCAAGCCAGTTACCCCGTTCTCATCAGCAATCACTTCCACTGGAGTACGATTCAGTGCCCATTCGATTTTGGTGTTCGCACGAGCGCGGTCCTGCATAATTTTGGAGGCGCGCATTTCTTCACGACGATGCACCAGCGTTACTTTGGAGGCAAAACGTGTCAGGAAGTTTGCTTCCTCCAACGCCGAGTCCCCACCACCGATAACAACAATTTCTTTGCCACGGAAAAAGAATCCGTCACATGTTGCGCAAGTGCTCACGCCACGTCCAATGTTGTCCTGCTCACCCGGAATACCCAGGTATTTGGCAGTCGCACCTGTGGAAATGATCAGCGTATCTGTAACCAGTTCGCCCAAGCCCTCCACATCCAATGTGAACGGACGAGCGGCTGTGTCGACCTTGTTCACCCAGCCTGTGCGGAATTCAGCACCGAAACGCTCTGCTTGCTTACGCATATTATCCATCAGATCGGGTCCCATGATTCCTTCAGGAAAGCCAGGGAAGTTTTCAACTTCTGTTGTTGTAGTCAATTGTCCGCCCGGTTGTGGTCCTTCAATCACCAGTGGACTCATATTTGCACGTGCCAGATAAATAGCAGCTGTCAAACCGGCAGGGCCGGTACCTATAATAATGGACTTGTACATATCTTTGTTCCTCCTAAAATATGATAAGAATGATATAGCGAGTTTTCGGTACCGGGAGATGGGCTAATGCATATACTCTAAAAGTAGTTCTGCCAGACGCTCATTCAAAAATGTGGACACCCGGATCTTGCAAAAACGATTCACATATTTAATGTCTTTTTATGACTTAGACTGATTCTAAATCCTAATTCCATTATGCGGAAAGAGCTGCAAACAGTCAAATGAAGTTTTCATGAAGCGAACCTTAAAGATTAATCAGGTATGGAGGGATTATCCCTATTATGAGCGACGTGTTTGTAGGCAGCCTTATCTCTGCCCTGTCCACCGGGCTCGGTGCCGTGCCCATACTGTTTATGCGTAAAATTACGCACCGTCTTCGTGATGTACTGTTGGCTTATGCCGCGGGGATCATGACTTCTGCATCTGTGTACAACCTCATTCCCGAGGCCATCCATCATTCCAACTGGTTCGTGCTGTCTGCGGGAATTTTACTAGGCTGTCTTGTGCTGCTGGTGATGGAAATGTATATCCCACATGCCGATCTGGAGGACCCGGATTCCAAAACCTTTCATCTGGAGTCCAAATCTTTTCTCATTATCGCAGCTATTACACTACATAATTTGCCCGAGGGACTTTCCGTTGGAGTCAGCTATGCGAGCGAAACTCAAAATCTTGGCAATCTCATTGCCTTTTCCATCGGTCTGCAAAATGCCCCGGAAGGCTTTATCGTCGCGCTATTCCTCGTGAATCAAAACATTGGCCGCTTCAAGGCACTGGGCATTGCCACCCTCACCGGGGCCGTTGAAATTATTACAAGTCTGATTGGATTTTATTTGAGCAGTTGGGTTAATGGACTGGTTCCTTACGGTCTTGCTTTCGCTGCAGGAGCGATGATGTTTATCGTCTACAAGGAGCTAATTCCCGAAAGCCACGGGGACGGCAACCAGCGTATCGCAACCTTCTCTTTTATCCTCGGTCTGATTACGATGATTGGTCTAACCGAATGGCTATAGCTGTGTACCACAAAAAGGCTGCCCTCTGCCTGTAGTCCAGACAGAAGAGCAGCCTTTTTAGGGATGTCTCGTTCGCACTTCATTTTTTTCGGTTCATGGAGCGCAGCGCTTCACGATATTGCTCGTCCTCGCTTTTGTGCGTCTCACGTTCCCCATGGTTATTTTTATGCGGTTCTTCCTTTTCTTCGCCCTTTCCGGCAAATCCACGCAAAGCCGCCCGATAGTCCTGATCCCCGTAGGAATCTTTGGTGTGTATGCTTTCTCTCATCGGCCTGGTATTCGTATCTACGTCAGGCTCCTCGTGATGAACCTCCGCCTCCGCAACCTTATGCTGCATCTCTCGTGCAGGATCAGGCAGCTCCCGTGCCTCAGGCTCCACTGCCACCGGATAAGGACGTTTGCTTCTTTGCCGTGAATCCTCATCGGACGGGCTGACCGCTTTGGGAGAGGATTTACGCGCCATTTTCGTGTTGAACACCAGCAAAAAGATAAAAGCAACCGCAGCTACTACGATAAAAGCAATGGTCATAAGCGGCCTCCTATTCCCTGCCAGCGTTACGGTACCGTTCCGCCGTCTCAGCGACCCGGTTGCCCAAAGACCGACCAAGTGCAAGGTCATCACCCGTTGGGAAATTGGCCGGACTGTTCGGGTCTGTCTCCACCGGACACGTCACCCCTACGCCGTAATAGGAGCCGTAGAGCGCATTTTCCGCAATATTGGCGGGCAGCCCTACGATAATCATGCCTTGATGCAGCATCGGAGTAATCAAATTCAGCAGTGTGGATTCCAAGCCGCCATGAACGGTAGCTGTCGTGCAGAACACCGCGCCGATTTTATCTACCAGCTTGCCCTGCGCCCACAGATACCCGAGCTTATCAATCCAGCTTTTCAAGCCACTGCTAATCGTCCCAAAATGACCCGGGCATCCCCAAATGATCGCGTCCGCGTTCACCAGTTCATTCACATCGGCTTCATCAACATGCTTCAGCAATACTTCCGTGTGCTCATGGCGTGCGCCTTCTGCTATTGAACGGGCAAGACGCTCCGTATGGCCATTTTCACTGTCATATACAATCATGATTCTGGTCGTCATTATGCGCATCATCCTTTGTCAGCAAAATCATCCTTTTCCCATGCGCTCTTATCCTTCCCCAAAATCCGTCTGAATATTGTGAAACTTTTGGCGCATACTTTGAAAATCCAAGAACTAGGGAGGCATGTACACATGAATTCACGCGCCATATTGGTCAACCTGCTGGTTATTATCATTATTCTAGCAGGGGGCGGAGCCGCCGCCTACTACTACAATCAATCCGCTAACTACATAAAAACCGACAATGCCCAAGTGAGCGGACAAGCAGTCACCATTGCCTCTCCAAGCGCGGGTAAGCTTACAGGCTGGAACGCTGAAGTCGGTAAAACCTACACGGCTGGAAGCACACTCGGCAGTGTAGAGGGGGGCGGAAGCCGGGTTAGCATTACAATTCCAACCGATGGCACCATTGTGCAGCAATCTGCGGTCAACAACTCGATTGTCGGGGCGGGCACGCCTTTGGCCAAAGCTTTTGATCTGAACAATTTATGGATTACCGCCAATATAGACGAAACAGCTGTGCAGGATCTACAGGTGGGCCAGACGGTGGATGTATATATTGATGCATACCCCGACACATCCCTAAGCGGCAAAATCGAAAAGATCGGTCTGGCGACTGCCTCCACCTTTTCGCTGCTCCCTACCTCCAACACCACTGCCAACTATACCAAGGTGACGCAGGTCGTGCCTGTTAACATTTCCATTCAAGGCTACAAAGGACTGGGCATTATTCCGGGCATGAGTGCAAGCATCAGAGTACACAAGTAGGAGGCTGTCATGGAACAAAAAATGTCCATCGGACGAATCCTGTCCGTACTGCTGCTAGGCGCCTTCATTTCTATTTTGAATCAAACCCTGCTGAATGTGGCGATTCCACATTTGATGAATGACTTCAATGTATCCGCAACTACCGTTCAGTGGCTATCCACCGGATATATGCTGACCAACGGGATTTTGATTCCGATTACAGCCTTCCTGATTGAGTCGTTCGGGACACGTGCGCTGTTTATTTCCGCGATGGGGCTGTTCACTGCCGGATCTGTCGTCTGCGCCGTCAGTACCGGCTTTGCGCCTATGCTGGTCGGACGCATCATTCAGGCTAGCGGAGCGGGGATTATCATGCCAGTGGTTATGAATGTATTCCTGACTGTATTCCCCCCGGAAAAACGGGGAGCAGCCATGGGGACGATGGGCATCGCCATGATGTTTGCCCCAGCTATCGGGCCGACTTTATCCGGCTGGATTGTGGAGCATTACAGCTGGCGACTGCTATTTTTACTGGTCATTCCGCTGGCGATCATTGATATCCTGTTTGCGGTACGCTGGCTCAAAAATGTGTCCAAGCTGACGTATCCGCATTTTGACCTGATGGGAACGATCTTTTCGACCCTTGGCTTTGGCTTCCTGCTGTATGGCTTCAGTTCCGCTGGAGACAAGGGCTGGAGCAGCAATACAGTAGTACTCACACTCGCTGCCGGGCTCGTGTTTATTGTATTGTTTGTCGTACGCGAGCTGAATATGAGGCAGCCCATGCTGGAATTCCGTGTGTTTAAGTATGATATTTTCACGGTATCCACATTGGTGGGCGCTACCGTCAATATGACGATGTTTGGCGGAATGCTGCTGTTACCGATCTATCTGCAAAATATACGCGGCTTTACACCACTGCAATCCGGTTTGCTGCTGTTGCCGGGCGCACTGCTGATGGGTGTCATGTCACCGATATCGGGAGCCATTTTCGACCGTATTGGTGCGAGGCCACTGGCAATTATCGGGTTAATTATTACGGCGGTCACGACGTGGGAATTCAGTCTGCTGACGGATGCCACCACCTACGGACACATTATGCTCATCTACACGATTCGCAGCTTCGGGATGTCGCTGTTAATGATGTCCGTACAGACGGAGGGGCTGAACCAGCTACCTCCCCATCTCGGCAGCCACGGTACAGCCATGTCCAATACGATACGGCAAATCGCCGGGTCCATCGGCACCGCATGGCTCATTACTGTGATGAGCAGCCGGGCTACGGTTCATTTGGCGGATTATGCGAATGTGGCTACCACCGCCAATGTACCTTTAACTGAAGGCGTGGCTGAGCTGGGGCAAACCCTCGCGCAAACGGCGGGGGTTTCAACGGAAACTGGCTCGGCGCTTGCGTTACAGCAGGTATATCGAAGTGCCGTCACAGAATCGACGATCCACGGCATTAATGATGCCTTTATCATTGCTACCGGAATCGCACTGGCGGGACTGCTGTTCTCCCTGTTCTTGCGGCGGTCTATACCTCGACGGAGATAAACCTGCAACACGATAGGCTGGCACGCAAAAAAGGAGCATCCACCCCCTGTCCTTTAAGGGATGTGAATGCTCCTTTTCGTTTATCATCTTAGGATCATGATCTTATTTGCTTTATGATCGCAGCAAGCGCAAGCCGTTCAAGATCACAAGTAACGTACTGCCCTCATGCCCGATGACGCCAAATGGCAGAGCTATATCTTGCACAAAGTTGCTAATGACGAGCAATAAAATGACGCTGACGGCGAAGATCATATTTTGCTTGACCACGCGCTGTGCCTTTCGTGCCAGCGCTACCGTCGGAGCAATCTCTTCGATCCCGTCGTTCATCAGCACCACATCCGCGACCTCCAGTGCGGCTCCACTGCCATGCATACCCATGCCCAGTCCGACCGTTGCGGCAGCCAGTGCCGGAGCATCGTTCACACCGTCGCCGACCATGACGACATGCCCGTACTGCTCCCGAAGCATGCGAATATGACTGACTTTGTCCTCCGGCATCAGACCAGCATATACCGCATCGACTCCAGCCTGCGCGGCGATCACAGCGGCGGTTTCCGGGCGGTCTCCGGTCAGCATGACGACCCGGATGCCCTGCGCTTGCAGGCGTCTCACCGCCTCCTGCGCCTGCGGCCGCAGCTCGTCGCGCAGTGCCAGCATCCCGGCAATCCGGTCATCGGCGAGGATAATGGATACAGTTTTGCCCTCGGCTTCTAGTCGAGCTCGTGTTTCCACCCACTCCGGCTCTGCCAGCGGGCTAGTGTGATCCAGCACATCCGTGCGCCCGATTTTCCACCTCACCCCGTCTACCATGCCCTCCATTCCCCATCCGGTCAGGGATTGCACTTGCTCCACTGTGGGGAGCTCACGCTGCCCCAATTCGGCTTGGGCTTTGGCTACAATCGCTCGTGCCAACGGATGCATGGAGTAGCTTTCTACTGCCGCGACAATGAGTAACAGCTCATCGGCATCGTAGCCTGTGGCGGTAATCCAGTCCGTAACAACAGGTGAACCGATGGTCAGCGTACCTGTTTTGTCAAAGGCGACGACAGATGTCAGCGCCATATTTTCCACATGCGCACCACCTTTGAACAGAATGCCCCGACGGGCACGGTTGGAAATAGCCGACAGCATTACTGGCATAATGGACGACACGAGTGCGCAGGGTGAGGCCACAACGAGAAATACCATTGCCTTGTAAAACGCCGCTGCCCACGTCCAGCCCAATACCATTGGCGCACCTGCAATAACGATCAGCGTAACAGCAACCACAATTCGGGCGTAAATCGACTCGAACTTTTTGATAAACCGTTGGGAATCGGGGACCTCTGTCTGTGCTTCCTCCACCATACGGATGATTTTTGAAAATAGAGTGCCTTCGGAGGATTGGCTTACCTCCACATACAGGACGCCTTCGCCGTTAATGGTGCCCGCATATACCTCGTCACCCGCCGCTTTGTTCACCGGAATGGACTCCCCGGTAATTGATGCCTGATTCACCGCCGAAACGCCCTTGGAAATCCGGCCATCCGCCGGAATCAGTTCGCCCGGCTTCACCAGCAGCAGATCACCCGGCAGCAGTTGCTCAATGCCGACCATCTCCGTCCCCTCGGGGGACAGACGTAAAGCCGTTTCTGGCTTCAACGCCATCAGCTCGGAAATATCCTTGCTGCTGCGCTCGGTGGTATAGCTCTCCAGCGCACCGCTGAGAGCAAAAATGAAGATCAGCATTGCTCCTTCATTCCAGTAGCCAATAGACGCTGCCCCCAATGACGCTGCGATCATAAGCAAGTTGACATCCAGATCACGTTCACGAATCAGCGTCTCAATTCCTTCTCTGGCTTTGGACCAGCCACCCAGGGCGTAGGAAACCACATACAGCATGACCGCCAGCCATTGCGACCAATGCGAGACGCCCCATGCCATTAGCATAAGCGTTCCACTGCCCAGGGCAGCTTGCATCTCCTTGTTTTTCAGCATGCTTTTGAGCTGGAATTGCGGTTTGCGATTCGGGCCTGGCCGTCCGCTGCCACTGTTTTTTGAAAGTATCTGATTAGAGGTAGACAATGTCTTTTGAAGTTGTTGAACTGCTTGCATCATGTCACGTTCCTTTCCGTTTTTTGTCCGTTGTACTGAATCTCATTGAGAATGATATCCATTGTTAAGTGCCTTAAAATAGCACATGCTGCTTCGGGAAGCCCGAAGCAGCATGTTTAGCAATGAGAATGATAATCATTTTTGCGTATATACAATTATTTTGGTTTAGAGAAACTTTTGTTTTATTATAACCCTTTTCTTTTCCGATTGTAAACCTGCATTCGCCCAAATAAAAAAAGATATCCGCGCAAACAGCGCAGATACCCTATGTTTTTTGAAGCATGCTGTCATATGAATTGCGTGTTACCTTCGGGATTGGTCTACAGCGGAAACCGCTGCGCGGAGTTTTGTAGAGCAACAGAGCCTTGTTGCTGCTCTACATGTTGCAGCAGTCCGAAACGTGCAGCCGCTAGGCGTGCAACAGGAGCTGCTTTTTCAGGGCAAATCACGCCCGTTAGCTCGCTTCCCCAGATTGCAGCTTCATCCAGCGACTCGTGAATAGCATCTAACGCCACCCATACGGGCAGCTCGGACTTCACGCCACGAATAGCGTGCGTTATGCATTGTATCGTATCGCTGGTGTTCTCAGAACCACTAGCAACGGGTTGATTCAATCGATGCTCTCCCTCGCCATTATATGATGGAATCGTTGCGATTTCCAAAATCACCGTATCGGCAAAACGTGCCATATCTGCGGCTTGAGCCGCCTGCTTGATCTGTTGCGCGCTCACTTCCGGCATGAGATTGGCGCTCGCAGACTCATGAGACGGTTTGGCCTGCCCGTTCCATGTTAGGCTTACGTTGAGCTTCGAGGACGCATCGATTGTTAAAAGCACGCCTACCCGATATGGAATGCACCGCAGGCGGCCGCATAAGGTCTGCTCCGCAACGCCGTCGATCCAGTCCCGTGTGGCCCGAAATTGGTTCACGTCAGCCGGATTGCGTACCATAATCTCCAGCTGCGGTTCTCCCCCCTGCTGCACACTTCGCAACGCTGCACGCAGCAACGCCTCCAACTGCATATCTTGCAAGCTTCCAATGCCCACCGCGTTGTTCTGTTCAATCAGGGCGATCGTGAGTGGCAATCCGTTCAGAGACTCGAATAACCCTTCATACTCTGTTTCCAGTAGCCCAATAATTCGCCGGGATAGATGCTCACACAATCCGGGTAAGCCAGATGCCTGATTAAAGGCTTTGTACGTGTCTGATGCACGGGAGCCTGGAATAAGGAGGGGGGCTTGCTCCCCGTCAGGACCATGAATCGTATGCCCGGACTCCGCCGCGTCCAGATAGGCACGGCATAATTCAGCCACACGGCTGGACGACTGCGACAAAGGGCCGTGCAGAAGACTATAGCCATCAAGGTTGCCCATACTTACTCCTATCGCTGACTCTTTGTTTGTATAATTCACATGGGCAGGATCATCGGCATAGATACGTATAAATGTACGCCTGTATTCATCGCTCCATTCCAGCAGTCTGATCATCGCTTCCCTGTCATCGTTGCCCTTATTCAGCAGCGTTTCCCCAATTAGCTCGGAATCCGCAGCCAGCAACGCCTCCTCTTGACTGATTATGCCCTGTTCGGCTAATCCGACCAGCCAGCCCAGCGGGTCTTCCTCCTGAGAGGCAGATACTTCACTGCACCCTGCGAGCACCGACTCGATAGCCAGTCTCTGTGCAGCAGCAGCCTCACTCCCCGACTCGGGATCTTCGCAATCCCGGCTGTTTTTTTCACTCAATAGTTCTGCGAATACATGCATCAGTTTAGCCTCCATGCTACAAATCCATCCTTTCTTCCGTCAGCAAGTTGGCACACACGAATTCGAGTATCCCACCATAAAAGAGAACGCTTACTTATTAGACGGCAAACAGAATTCAAATGAGACTTACATGTAAGGTCCCTACCTTAACGTATTAGGCGCACCCCACATTTATACATATCTGTAGAACGATCGGAAAACATAGATTAAACCGCAGCATTGAGCGCAAAAAAGCCCCCGGATCTCACAGGATGAATACATCCGATGATAACCCGAGGGCACTGATTTTTTTATTCGAAAGAACGTACTTTCAGTACACGCATAACATTTAGTACGGCAAGCAGTGTTACGCCCACATCGGAAAATACAGCCTCCCACATGGTAGCAATACCGAAGGCACCCAACGTGAGAAACACGACTTTGACACCGAGCGCAAATATAATATTCTGCCACACGATGCGACGCGTACGTTTGGCGATATGAATCGCTGTAACCAGTCTCGAAGGCTCGTCATTCATGATCACGATATCCGCCGCCTCAATCGCGGCATCTGAACCCAAACCGCCCATCGCTACCCCTACATCTGCCAGCGCCAGCACAGGGGTATCATTAATCCCGTCGCCCACGAACAAAATCTTGTCGCCCGCTTTTTTACTTACAGACAGTTGTTCAATCGCTTCGGCTTTATGTTGGGGTAAAAGCTCTGCACGTACTTCGTCCAGACCCAACTGTCGTCCTACGGCCTCTCCAACCGTCCGGTTGTCACCTGTCAGCATGATCGTTTTCACTATACCCAGCTTTTTCAGTGAAGCAATCGTTCGTGCCGAATCCTCTTTGACCTCATCCGAAATCAGGATACATCCGGCATACGTTCCGTCTACAGCTACATGAACGACCGTTCCTTCATCCATTGTTCCTGCACGTTGTGCATCGTTAAAAGCAACTTGTTCCCGCTCCATCAGCTTCGCATTCCCTGCCAACACCAGACGACCATCTATGTGTGCCTGAATCCCATGACCGGAAATTTCACTATATTGCTGAACCCGCTCGGCTCGAAGCTCCTCACCATAGGATTCACGCAGGGAAGTGGCAATAGGATGTGTGGAGTGCAGCTCAGCCAAAGCGGCCGTTTCCAGTAAGCTTTCCTTCGTAAATTCCCCGGCAGGATAAATTCCTGTTACACGGAAAACCCCTTTGGTGAGTGTACCTGTTTTATCAAAAACAGCATATTTTACATGGTTCAGTGCTTCAAGATAGTTCCCGCCTTTAATCAGTACACCTGAACGAGAGGCTGCCCCGATTCCGCCAAAGAAGCCCAACGGAATGGATACGACCAGCGCACATGGGCAAGAAATGACGAGGAAAACAAGTGCACGATATACCCAATCTGCAAACAGTGCCCCCGGTACGAAGAGCGGTGGAACGACTGCCAGCAGCAACGCAACGATAACCACAACAGGAGTATAGTATCTGGAAAACTTGGTGATAAACTTTTCAGTCGGCGCTTTTTTGGCGCTCGCATTTTGCACCAGCTCCAAAATTTTGGAGACCGCCGATTCGCTGAATTCCTTGCTAACCTCTACAGTTAAAAGTCCGTTCGTATTGATAAATCCGCTCATCACACTGCTTCCCGGCTCCACGGTACGAGGCACGGATTCACCCGTCAACGCTGAGGTATCCACATGCGATTTTCCGTCTACAACTTTACCATCCAGCGGAATCTTCTCGCCCGGCTTGATTACAATCAGATCACCTACGCGCACATCCTCGGGTGACACACGACTTACGGAATTAGCTGTCTTCAGGTTGGCATAGTCCGGTCGAATATCCATAAGGTCGCTGATGGATTTGCGCGAACGATTGACCGCAATCCCCTGGAATAGCTCACCGATTTGATAAAAGAACATGACGGCTACGCCTTCCGGATATTGCCCTATTGCAAATGCGCCAACCGTTGCCACCGTCATCAGGAAATACTCGTCAAAAGCCATTCCCCGCACCAGACTGCGAACAGCCTGCAAGACTACATCTCCGCCAACAATGATATATGCCAGTAAAAACAGTGCCAGCTTGCCTAGGCCCTCTACAGGCAACCACCAGGCAACTGCCGCAACGACTGCACCGATAGCCAAGCGTGCAATCATCCGGCGCATACCGGCCGTACCATGATCGTGGGTATGCCCTGCGTGGCTGTCATCCCCGTGCGAATGTGAATGAGTATGTGTAGCATCACCATGATCATGTGCATGTTCGCCATCGTGGTGCCCATCATAGGCATGGACTTCCTCAGCATGCGCTTCATGGCTATGAGTATGACCCGTGTGGCTGTGAGCTCCATATTGTTGGCCGTCCTCGTGCGTAAGTCCTTCACCATGCTGATGACTATGGGTGCGCTCCCCTGAACTGCCTGCCTGTGCGGCACCCGCCACACTGCGATGGATCTCACTCGAGCGTCCACGTGCGCTTTTTTCGATCATACGGACGTGAGGCTCCAGTCTGTGAACCTTCTGTTCCGTTTGACGAAGGATCTCCTCTTTTTGATCCGGGCTTGCTGTCATCGTCAATGTTTTCGTCACAAAATTGACCGAGCAATCGAGTACACCTTCTATTTTACTGACTCCATTTTCAATCTTCAGAGCACAGTTGGCGCAATCCAAGCCTTCCAAAATCCATTCGTGCCGTTCCGTTCTTTTCAGAGCATCCATAATCATTGGCCTCCAATTAACTATATATGAGCAACTGTTCATATATTATTTATTAAGGTCATTATATTCAGGATCAGGGTCAAAAGTCAATGACAATAGCCTCTTTTCGCCAAAAAAAGCTCCGATTCCCCAGACAAACACCAAAAGAGCGCCATGCGCTGGCGCTCTTTTGGTGTTTTTTGATCCAAAAATCATTGATGTGAAATGTGCTGGTGGGTTTGCAAAAATATCTGCTCCACATGATTATCATCTAGCGAATAAAACACCGCCTTGCCTTCCTTGCGGCGTTTGACAATCCGCAAATTACGCAAATAACGAAGCTGGTGAGATACGGCAGACTGCCCCATATTCAATACCTGGGTCAGATCATGTACACACAGCTCCTTCTGAGCCAAAGCGTAGATTAGCTTGATCCGTGTCGGATCACCCAAGGCTTTGAACAGCTCCGACATTTTGTATGCGATGGAATCCTCAACAAGGGAAGATTTTATGTGCTCGATTTCTTTGTCTGAACCGTGACAAGCCGGCTCGCAATCCAAAGCTTCCGTTTCAGAATTCATCCTTTTCACCCCGTGTATTTCGACTTGATGCTCCTATTATAGCAAATTCGTAGAATTTACGAATAGCTTATATTACAGCTTGCCCTGTAACGGAGAATTTTCAAGTCTCAATGCCTGGCTATCCGCACTCCGCTCTATATAGCGTTACACTAAATAAAGCTTAATTCAACGTTTTTAATACTTCATCACTGTAAGGGATAATTTCTTCTATCCGTTTATCACGTAACTTCACCGCAAATGCCGGATCAACCAGCAAAGCCCGTCCAACCGCTACCAGATCAGCTTCCTCACGTTCTACTTGCCCCACGAGTTGTTCTAATCTTGCCTGTACACTACTTGATTGATCGGTCTGACGATTATTATTTTTTTCCAAATCACTCAAAAAGGCCTTCTCCAAACCAATGGAGCCCACAGTAATAACTGGCTTGCCTGTTATCTTTTTGGTCCAAGCTGCCAGGTTTAGATCAGACCCTTCAAATTCCGGTTCCCAAAAACGGCGGCTTGAGCAATGGAAAACATCCACCCCGGCCTTCACTAATGGAGCCAGAAACTGCTCCAGTTCCTGTGGTGTCTGTGCCAGTTTTTCTTCATAATGGTACATCTTCCACTGGGAGAATCGCAATACAATTGGGAAATTCGGCCCCACTGCACGACGACAAGCCTCAATGACCTCCACTGCAAACCGAGTACGCTGGGCCAAATTGCCTCCGTATTGATCGGTACGCTTGTTGGTTTTGTCCCAGAAAAACTGATCAATTAAATAGCCGTGCGCACCATGAAGCTCAATGCCATCGAAACCTACCCGCTGAGCATCGGCTGCTGCCTGGGCATAGGCTTCGATAATATTGGTAATCTCGGCCTCCTTCAACGGCTCAACTACCTTTTCACCAGCAGGAGAGATACCGGACGGACCAACGGGTAATGCTTCGGGATTCGGTTGGTTAGCCGCGCCTATTTTCCGGGCAGCACCCACATGCCAGAGCTGGGGTATAATCTTGCCACCCGCCGTATGGACCTCCTCGACGACCTTCGCCCACCCCTTTAATCCCTCACCATAAAAATTAGGAATGCTCGTATGCTCCACGGCTGCAGGATGATTAATAGCAGTCCCCTCCGTAATAATCAACCCGACTGCATTTTCCGCACGGCGACGATAATACGCGGCAACCTCAGGGCCTGGGATACCTTGAGGAGAAAAATTCCGTGTCATTGGAGCCATAACGATCCGATTGGGAAGAGATAAATTGCCTACCTTAAAAGGTTTAAATAGGATATCTGTATTCATTATTTTCATCCTCCGCTCTCAACTAGTGTTATCGTCTTCACTCTACTGTTATACAATTCCATTTTACACATATGTAAACTTAAGTTCAAGCAGCCACAGTTTATAATTTCCAATATGCTACACACAAAAAAGAGGAAGCAGCTCTATGTCCGCTTCCTCTTACCTAATTAATTTGTACTTATTAGTGTGCTACCATGTTGTATTCCATAATCCATACAGAACCACCAACGACGGTCAACAGGATAACTACACCGAAAATCAAAGTCATGACATTCCAGCGTGGTCCATTGCTTTCACGGATGTGCATGAAGAAGAAAAGCTGAACCAGAAATTGCAGCACTGCCGCGACTAAAATAACAACCATAGTCGAAGTGCGGCTCAACATGTGATTCATAACCACACCGAGAGGAATGATGGTCAGTACGATGGACAGAATAAACCCGATAACATAGGATTTCACTGAACCGTGAGAATCATCATGACCATGCGAACCCGCTCCTGATTGATGCTGTGCCATCTACATCACCCCCATCAAATAGACGACTGTCAGCAAGAAGATCCAGACAGCGTCCAAAAAGTGCCAGTACAAGCTCAATGCTGAAACTTTGCCCTTTGTCTCTGGTGTAAGCCCGCGCTTTTTCAACTGGAACATGAGTCCAATCATCCAAACCAGACCTAACGAAACGTGAAGTCCGTGCGTTCCGACCAAAGTGAAGAATGCCGACAAGAACGCACTGGTTCCAAAATTGGCTCCTTCGTGTACCAACTCAACAAACTCGTAAACCTCAAAACCGATAAAACCAAGACCCAGGATCGCCGTCACGATTAACCAGCTGATTAATCCCTTCATGCTACCTTTGTTCATGGCCAACACAGCCAGACCACTTGTGAAGCTGCTCGTGAGCAAGAGGAACGTTTCAATAATAACGCCCGTCATGTTAAACAGCTCTGCGCCACCCGGTCCTCCGGCTGTGTTGTTCCGAAGGACGACGAAGGTTGCGAACAAGGTACTGAACAGGATCACGTCCGTTACGAGGAAGATCCAAAAACCAAGCATCTTCAACTCTTGCGGATCGTGATGCCCGTGGTCATGATCATGGCTTTGATGTGCTGCAGCTTGTGCCATTATACAGACCCCCTTATTGCCGCTTCCGTGCGTTTTACTTCATCCGCAGGGATATAGTAGTCGCCATCATAGGAGAAGAACGAACGGCAAATCATACAAATTGCCACACCGATCAGCCCTGGAATATAGAAGAACGACCATCCGAATACGAACCCGAAACCTGCAATGAAAAAGAATACCGACATGATGAATGGAATCGCCGAGTTTTTCGGCATATGAATCGCTTCAATTGGCGGTTGCTTTCTGAAAATACCTTTTGCACGTTTATCTTTTTCTGCCCACCAGTCATCGCGTTCTTCCACTTGCGGAATGGTAGCAAAATTGTATTCAGGGGCAGGTGAAGGAATCGACCATTCCAACGTATGACCACCCCAAGGGTCGCCTGTTGTATCCTTCAGCTTGCGGTAATTCTTGATACCAAGAAGAATTTGAAGAACCTGGAACAAGAAACCAATTCCCATCAGGAATGCCCCAACAGTGGATACGAGGTTAAGCGGCTGCCAGCCGGTATCCCAGCCATAAGTGCTCAGACGACGCGTCATCCCCATCAGACCGAGAGAATATTGCGGAATAAAGCATACATAGAAACCGATATTCCAGAACCAGAAAGCCCATTTACCAGGCGTTTCAGGCAATGTGAAACCAAACATTTTAGGCCACCAATAGTACAGACCTGCCAAGTAACCGAACACTACACCACCAATCAGAGCGGAGTGAAAGTGAGCGATCAGGAAGTAACTGTTATGGAACTGGAAGTCTGCAGGCGCTACAGACAACATGACGCCCGTCAAACCTGCAATCAGGAAGTTCGGAATAAAAGCAATTGACCACATCATAGGGGTCTTAAATGTGATCTTACCCCGATACATCGTGAACAGCCAGTTAAATACTTTAACCCCTGTCGGTATTGCGATAACCATCGTCGAAATGGCAAAGAATGCATTAACATCTGCGCCTGATCCCATCGTGAAGAAGTGATGCGCCCAGGTGAAGAAGGACAAGATAGCAATAATGAACATGGCGTAAACCATGGACTTGTATCCAAACAATTTCTTTTTGGAGAATACGCTGATGACCTCGGAATAAATACCGAAGGCAGGCAAAACTACAATGTAAACCTCAGGGTGACCCCACATCCAGATCAAGTTGATATACATCATCGGGTTACCGCCGAAGTCAAGGGTAAAGAAGTGTCCTCCTCCAAAGCGGTCAAGGAATAGCAAAGCTAAAGTAACCGTCAGAATTGGAAACGCGAAAATGATAATAACACATGATGAAAATACGGACCACGTAAAGATAGGAATTTTCATCCAGGTCATACCAGGTGCACGCATTTTAATAATGGTAACAATAAAGTTGATACCCGTAGCCAATGAACCTATACCAGAAATCTGAATACCCCAGATATAAAAGTTCTGACCGACGCCGGGACTAAATTGCAGTTCTGAAAGCGGTGGATAACTCAACCAGCCTGCGTCTGGCGAGCCACCGATAACGAAGGACAGGTTGAACAACATCGCTCCCATAAAGAAAAGCCAGAAGCTCAATGCGTTCAGGAAAGGAAACGCAACGTCACGCGCACCAATTTGAAGTGGTACGGCGATGTTAAACAAACCAAACATCAACGGCATCGCCATAAACAAGATCATGATCGTGCCATGTGTTGTGAAAATCTGGTTGTAATGCTCAGGATGCAAAAGTGTAACATCCGGTGTAGCAAGCTGCAGGCGCATCAACAATGCATCCACGCCTCCGCGGAATAACATCAAGATGGCCGCAAGAATATACATAATACCGACTTTTTTATGGTCAACGGTAGTCAACCAGTTTTTCCAAAGCCAGCCCCATTTTTTGAAATAAGTGAGCACAAACACGATCCCGATCGTTGCTAGTGCGATGGAAACGTCCGCTCCATAGATCATCGGGTCTCCAGTAACGAAGAAAGTGGATGCAAACTCTTTTATTTTGTCAAGCATTGGGGGCCTCCTTCCCTGTAATCATTTAATTGTGTCCGCTCATATTCATATGACTCATGTCCATTGCAGCTTTATCCTCTGTGCCGGACTTGGAAGAACCTTCTGTGGATGCCCCTTCACCATGTCCTGCATGCGGGTTAGAAGCACCGTCTACTACGTACTTGGTTACAATTTCTTGGAACAAGCCGTCGGGAATCGAAGAATACTCATCAGGCTGGGACAAACCTGGTTTTGCAAGCGCCAAATAGCCGTCCTTCGTCAGCGGCTTAGACTGCTTTTTGATGTTAGCGACCCAGTTTTTGTACTCTTCATCCGACTGAACCTCTACATCAAAGCGCATTTGTCCAAAATGCTCACCGCTAAAGTTTGCACCCGAACCAAAGTAAGTTCCTTCGTGGTCGGCCTGCAAATGCAGTTTCATAGCCATGCCTGACATGGTGTAGATCTGACCGCCCAATTGCGGAATCCAGAACGAGTTCATCGGGGCGTCGGCAGTCAGTTCAAAACGGACCGGAACACCTTTAGGAATGTGAATTTCATTGACTGTAGCAATACCTTCTTCCGGGTACATGAAGAGCCATTTCCAGTCCAGTGAAGTCACTTGAATGGTTACTGGCTTTTGTGTACTTGCCAACGGCTTGGAAGGCTCCAGCAAGTAGGTATACCTCGCGGTTATAACCGCAAGAATCAAGATCACTACGATTGGAATAGCCCACCATACGGTCTCCAGCTTTTTACTGTCATCCCAGTGGGGTTGGTACTTGGCTTTGTTATCCGGTGCGTCGCGATATCGCCAAATGATGAAAAAAGTCAAAATCATGACCGGTACAATCAGAAGTGCAGCCATAGACGTTGAAAGAATGATCAGCTCTTTTTGTGCTTGCCCAATAGGTCCTTTCGGATCGAAAACAACGTATTTTCCGCCAGCATAAAAACACGTCCAAATGAGCAATGCTACCGTGAGCACGGTCAAAACCAACGCAATAATCGCTTTTGGTTTTTTGTTCATGTTGTTCCCCTCTCCTTAAATAATAAATTACTCAAAACTAACGAACTCCTGTAATGTTGCCCCTATATAAGATATCAGAAAAGCGGGGACTTTTTTTATTGTTAACAGAATTGTCGATTATTTGTCCGTTTTTTGTGAAAAACCTCTCTTAAAATAAAATTTCTCTTGCAAATTCAAAATTTCTTATTAATTCAAAGATGACATATTAAAAACGTTATTGTGTATCTTGAAGAAGCTATATTAAAGCAAAAAACGGGACTCCTTACAGTTATCATGCTACACTGCTCGAAGCCCCATGTTGTTGTTTTCATTATATGTTTTCTTAAAGTATTTTTTCAATTGTTTTAACGATGTCCGTTTTCTTGGTCATCCTTCTTGCGGGCAATGACCAGCCCTTTTCCGATCATATAAATAAAAAATCCGCCAACGACACATCCAATACCCACCATTAAATATATATTACGATCACTTAGATTACCTAAATTGAACAAAATAAGAATAATGCCCACAATCCAAGCGATCCAGGCGATGACAGACACCGAGCGGCTCATTTGCTTTTCGTTCGATCCTGATTTTCTAAAATTCGAAGCCATATCCTCCACTCCCTTTGGTCTAAAATTGTTGAAACGCCCTCTTCAGGTATTTTTGTCAGTATGCACAATCACTGTGATTTTATTCTTGATAGCCTCACCATACTTTTAGCAACCTGCAATTCATCCTGAGTATTATTACCCCGGAGGGCTTGTTGTTCAAACAAAAGGGAGCGGAGACAGGCCCATGTACGCTTTAATCTCAAAGTGCATGCTCTTTTAGCGTCTGGTCTCCAGCCAGTTGTTACTTACCACATTTCGATACCAGTAGTAGCTTTCCTTGGGGGTGCGGGTCAGAGTACGAAAATCGACATGAATCATACCGAATCTCATATTATACCCTTCCGCCCATTCAAAATTGTCCATGAGCGACCATGCCATATAGCCTTTCACATGAAGGCCGTCATGAATCGCCCGATGCACCTGCACCAAATGCTGCTGCATATAGGAAATACGGCGATCATCCTGAACCTTGCCATTCACAATCTCATCGTTAATACAAGCCCCGTTTTCTGTAATATAAATATCGATGTTGCCGTACTTTTGCAAATAATGCAGGACCTCATACAGCCCGCGCGATTCCACCGGCCAGCCGATATCTGTCACAGGCAGCCCCATATTAATCTCTTCGGATTGAAGGAATCCAGCTTCGGGATTAAAACGATTGACGGACATAGCGTAGTAGTTTATACCGATCAGATCAATAGGTTCGCTAATAATGCCCATATCTCCTTCTTGAATCGGTACGGTAGCTCCTTGCCCGGCGAACCATTCTACCAGAAACTGAGGATACGAACCCTGATAGATGGGCTGGAGAAACCAGTCACTATGCAGGGAAACCGTACGCGCACACGCCGCTTTGTCTTCCTCGGAAGTGCTATAGGGTACAGCCCAGGAGACATTCGGCGCTATGCCGATCTGGCCACTGGTACCCAACTCGCGGAAACGGCGTACGGATAGGCCATGCGCAACCAGTAGATTGTGCCCAACGTTGATGGCTGTCTGGAGATTGGTCAGACCAGGGGCATGAACTCCCAGCATATTGGATAAAAAGGCGATGCACCACGGCTCGTTGAACGTCAGCCAATGGTGTATTTTCCCATGGAACTCACGGAACATCGTCTCTGCATACTGGACGAATGCCTGAATCGTGCGACGGTTTTCCCATCCTCCGGCATCTTGAAGTACCTGCGGCAGATCCCAGTGATACAGCGTACAAAACGGCTCAATTCCATTTTCGTTCAACATATCCACTACACGATGATAATAGTCCAGCCCTTCCTGATTGACTTCACCGTCACCATTGGGGAATATACGCGGCCATGACACCGAAAAACGATATGTACGGATGCCCAGCTCCTTCATCAGCCGGATATCTTCTTCGTAGCGATGATAGCTGTCACAGGCTACATTCCCGTTATCTCCGTTGAACACCTTGCCGGGCGTATGGGCAAAGGTATCCCAGATGGACAAACCTCTTCCATCCTCCTCATAGGCCCCCTCGATTTGATAGGCTGCCGTTGCCGTCCCCCACATAAAGTCCTGCGGAAATTGAAAAATGGTCATATTTTTTCTTCCTCTCCCTCAATAATAATCGAATGTCTGTCCGTAGTTTCCTGCTCTTTGGTAAAATTCCATGACAAAATGAATCCTCCATGCTCTGGATCAGGCTGAGCCTTCCGAGCATCTGCACTGAACGGATGGGCACTGCGAATCGTGCAGCGTCCAGTCGGGACGTATGCGGCAAGTTCCGCGCGAACGAGTCGGGCACTGGACCATTCCATGCTGACCGTCATCCCGCCTTGTCCCCGCAATCCGCTGACCCGCCCCTCCGACCATGCCGAAGGCAGAGCGGGCAGTAAGGTCAGCTCACCCGGACGACTTTGCAGCAGCATTTCCGCAATCCCCGCCGTCGCGCCGAAGTTGCCGTCGATCTGAAAAGGCGGATGAGCGTCGAATAAATTCGGATAGGTCGAACGCGACAGCAATGTGCGCACATACCGATGTGCTGCTTCGCCATCCTCCAACCGAGCGTACAGGTTAATCAACCATGCACAGCTCCATCCGGTATGACCACCGCCATGATCAAGCCGTCGGCGCAGCGATATGCGGGCCGCTTCTGCCAGCTCCGGGGTATCACGAACATGGATTTCTCGTCCGGGATACAAACCATACAGATGTGAAACATGTCGATGTCCCGGCTCCGCTTCCTCAAAATCGGCAAACCATTCCTGTAACTGTCCGTGACGACCAATCTGGTAGGGCAGCAGGCGTTGCAGTGTCTCTTCACAGCGGTTGCGGAATTCACGGTCTAATTCCAGCAGATCCGCAGCCTGGATGCAGTTGCCCAGCAACTCTCGAATTAGCGTCATATCCATCGTGGAACCCATGGATATACTGCAATCCTCTCCGTCCAGGGTTTTAAATTTGTTTTCAGGTGATGTAGAAGGCGAGGTCACAAGCCAGCCGTCCGGGCCTTCCACGAGCCAATCCATACAAAAGGCGGCCGCTCCCTTCATCAGCGGATAAGCTTGTTCCGCCAAATAAGCCGTATCCTGAGTAAACAGATACCGTTCCCATAGATGGGCGGTTAGCCAGACACCCCCGAGCGGCCAAAAGGCCCAACTGGCATGACCTCCTGACGGTCCGGCATACCTCCAGACATCTACATTATGGTGGGCCGTCCAGCCTTGAGCGCCATAATGGATCGAAGCAACTCTGCGTCCCGTACGGCTAACTTCACCAATCATGTGCAGCAAGGGTTCATGGCACTCGGCAAGATTGCATATCTCCACCGGCCAATAGTTCATCTGGGTATTAATATTCGTTGTATAATCACTGTTCCACGGTGGCTGCACCCGGTCATTCCAGATACCCTGAAGATTGGCGGGCTGACTGCCCGGACGCGAACTGGCTATCAGTAAGTAGCGTCCATACTGAAACAACAGCACCTCCAAATCCGGGTCCGTCTGACCTTCGCGGTACTGCTCCAATCGCAAGTCAGTCGGAATTTGTCTTTTTGTCATTCGATCCGTCCCGATATCATTCCCAAGCTCTAGCTCAACGCGGCCAAATAGTTCCCGATGATCTTGCTCATGCCGTCGCTTCACCTGCTCGTATCCAAGCGAGACTGCTTTATCCAGAGTTGCTTGGCATACGCCTGTCGGTTCCGCTGCATCACTGTCCGGTCTAGTATCAAATCCCCGGAATCCGGTAGCTGCGGCCAAATACACCGTGAGTTTATCCGCACCCGATACACTCAGCACTCCGTCAGCATCCTCTGTCAGCGTTCCCCCCTCAGGGATAGCCCGCGCCTGAACCGCAAAGGCCATCCCCAATTCATCCTCGTAAACAACCGACTGCGGATGATCCCCGCGATAATTTGACTCCACATGGCTGGGCGCTCGTCCGGTTAACGTAATTACGTCCCTCGTTGATTCATTAGATGGGCCATCTTCCTTGTCACTATCCCACGGGGATGAATCACCAAAATGTGCATCCTCGGCAGCCTCGGTTTCACAAGGATGCGGTGTAGTTATACGCACGATTGCATTGATCTTTCCAGGCCTATCCGCAGTAAGCGATACCATAATAATTCCATCTGGTGCACTGGCGATGACTTCACGGGTATAACGGATACCCCCGCTATGAAAAATGACCGCAGCCGTTCCGGTGGTCAAATCCAATTCGCGTTCATACTCCACAATTTCCCCAAGTCCCTGCTGTGTAATCCACAAATCTCCCAAAGGCTGATAAGCCTCCGTATCTCGACCCAGCATGTTCCTATTGATCAGATGCTCAGCGTCCTTGTATTTTCCGTCCGCAATCAGCCCCCTAACGGGCTTCAAATATCTCAATGCATCATACTGAACGCCATCCCTGGGAAATCCGGACCAGAGCGTATCCTCGTTTAATTGCAAACGCTCCTCCCCGATCCCGCCAAAAACTATCGCGCCCAGCCTCCCATTGCCGATAGGCAATGCTTCCTCCCACACCTTAGCAGGCTGGCGATACCATAAACGCAGGGATTTCTGCTTTTCGCGTTGTCTCACATCAAACCCTCCCCCCATTGAGATTAAACAGAGCGCCAATCCCGTATGAACCACAAGGACAAGCGCTCCGTCATTCCGACAACCCATCATTTTGTTGCGCCTCGTTAAGTCAGCTCGCTATTTAGAAGCCTTGCCGCTCCACAATTCCACTCTGTCCTTCACCAATTGAGTATATTGTTGCTCCATTTGTACCGCTCCGGCAGCATCCAGCTCTTTAAGCATGTTGTCGTATACGGTGTCAAAATTGGATGTTGGGGCCAAGATAGCCTCCGGTATACGCTTACGGATAATATCCGTCGTTTTTTTGAACGTAACGTTATAATTTGATTCATTGTCTGTTGTCAGGTTATAGGCGGCACCCCAAGGCTTTACATCAAATTCTTTCTTGTCCGGGAACAGTTCTTTCCACGTTTTTACACCATACGCTTTAAGTGATTCTCTCTCCGGCTCCGAATAAGCCGCGATAATTTGCTCCGGGAATTTGGCAGTATAGTAGTTATCTGTAGGATCCTTCACGCCATCACCATAGTGTCCGCTGATGAGCGTGTATAAATCTATACCCGTGGATTTATTGAAGTTGGTTGTATTGTTCGTTTTTTGCTCCAGCACATCAGCAGGAATAACGCGTTTGCCGTCTTTAATTTCATAATGCTTGCCTTCGATCCCCCAGTTCACTAGCACCTGTCCTTCATCGGAAGCTAAATAATCAAGGAATTTAATAGCCCGCACCGGGTCCTTGCAATTTTCTGTAATACCTACTCCATAACCGGACGTGAAACCCGTATCCTGAAAGGAACGATCCTTGTATTCCTCCGAAAGTGTAACTGGAAAATGCGCGTAGCTGGCTTCGGATTTACCTGACGCTTTTAACGCATTTTCAGCATCCTGATAACCCCACTCCTGGTCGATCAGGCCGAGGACACGACCACTGGCAATTTTCGATTTGTATTGATCACTTTTTTGTACAAACGAATCCTTATCCAGCAGCCCTTCATTGTACATGTGGTTCAACCAGCGGAAATATTCCTTTTCTTCCGGACGTTTGTAATGAAGCTTGGCTTCAAATGTTTTGGGATCAATAAAATATTCACCATCATCCGGCGCTCCAGTCGTCTGGAAGGCAGGATTCGTTACGGTAATCATAATTCTCCAGTCGTCTGCATCCAGCGTGAGTGGGATCGTTTTTTTGCCATTGATCGTCGGATGCTTGGCTACATAGGTTTTGAGTACGTTTTCATAATCCTGTAGCGTTTTTACCTTTGGATAACCTAATTCCTTGAGCACCTTATGCTGAATTTCAAATCCCCCCGTCGCGTCAAAGCTCTCCTGTCCCACACCTGCATACGTAGGAAGGACATAGATGGATTGATCTTTATTACTGTATTTCAAACGATCCATATAGGGTCCGTATAGCTTTTTGAGATTGGGTGCGTGATCATTGATCAGATCTGTCAGATCAATCATGGCCCCCGCATCCACGAGCTTGCTAATATTCGCTTTAGGAGAAACCAAGTCCGGGTATTCTCCACTTGCTGCCATCAAAGCAATTCGGTCATCTCCACCTCCGCCGCTGACATCAAATTCCGCATTCAAGGTTACACCTGTTTTCTTGGTGATTTCCTTGCCTATCTCATCCTTCATTCCATTCCATTGTGGGCTTGTATCTGCTCCGAAGAAGCTAAACGTAATCGGATCGGTTCCGCTGGATGAGCCTTCCTTGGCTGCTTTCTCACCTCCACCGCAGCCTGCCAGTGCAGCAAGTGATACCGCGAGCAGGGGAATGAGTGCAAATCTGGACCAAACCTTTTTCATGAACAAAACCTCCTATATTCTTATGATGACTTAACCTGCAAATCGCAGTTACTTTACCGCCGGAAGCCCGGTTTTTATGATTTCACCGCATTATGATTTCACCGCACCCAGTGTCATGCCGCCTACAAAATACTTTTGCAGGAACGGATACACCAGCAGGATGGGGAGCGTGACCGTAATCGTAATTGCCATTTTGATCGACTCTGGTGAAATTTGAGCCATTTGCTTAGCCATATCGTTACTATTCGTCATACTGGAGCCGCCTTGCTGCGTACTTTGCAGTATCTTCATCAGCTCATACTGCAGCGTCGTCCATTGTGGCGCCCCACCATTATACAAATACGTATCAAACCAAGCATTCCACTGACCTACTGCCAAAAAAAGAGCAATCGTTGCCAATACTGGTTTGCACAGCGGCAAAATAATTTTCCAGTAAATCGTAAAATCATTCGCCCCATCCAGTTTGGCAGACTCCTGTAGCGCATACGGCAAACCGTCCATAAAGGAACGAATGACAAACACATTAAATGCGCTAATTAAGCCTGGAAAAATGTACACCCAAAATGAACCTAGCAGATGCAGATCCCGCATCAAAATAAACACGGGCACCATCCCGCCGGAAAAATACATCGTCAACGCCAAAAACGTAGAAATAAACTTACGAGCGCGAAACTCGACCCGACTTAATGTAAAAGCAAGCATAGACGCGCATATCAATCCGAGTACTGTCCCGACCAAAGTACGAAGAATAGATATTTGCAGACCCTGAAGAAGGCCATCGTACTGGAAAATTGTTTTGTAATTTTCGAGCGTAAATTGGCGGGGCCATATATAAATACCGCCGCGAACCGTGTCCGTTGAATTGTTCAGGGAAATCGCAAGTACGTTCAGAAACGGGTACAGCGTCACCACCACGATTAGAGCCATGAGGATATAGTTGAACAGGTCAAACAGCTTTTCAGACCGAGTAGCATTAAATGCCTTATTCGTCATTTTGCTTCTCCCTCCCTACATGATGCTTTCTTTGGTCAGTTTTTTGAATATGCCATTTGCCGTAAACAACAGCAGGATGCTGACCAACGAATTGAAAATACCAATCGCTGTCCCGTAAGAGAAGCGGCCCAAATTAATCCCGTAATTCAGCGCATACAAATCCAGCACCTCGGAATAATCCGTCACCAGACTGTTGCCGAGCAAGAACTGCTTTTCAAAACCGTTGCTCACCAGATGCCCAATCGCCATAATGAACAGAACGGCAATGGTCGAACGGATACCCGGTAGCGTAATATGCCACATCTGTCTCCAGCGACTTGCCCCGTCCACACGAGAAGCTTCATACTGTTCCTGGTCAATCCCGGTGATTGCGGCTAAATAAATAATCGTGTTCCAGCCCGTCTCTTTCCATATATCTGAAGCGGTTACAATATACCAGAACCAGCTACCCTTCGCCATAAATTGAATCGGCTCATCCACAATATGAAGCGCTATCAATATATCGTTGACAATCCCTCCGTCAATGGACAGCATTTTCGTAACCAATCCGGCGACAACAACCCAGGATACAAAATGCGGGAGGTAGGATATCGTCTGCACAAATCGTTTGAACAGCATCCCCCGTAGCTCATTTAGCAGAATAGCAAAAAAGATTGGCACAACAAAACCAAAGATAATCCCCATCAGGCTCATCGCCAGCGTATTGCGTAATACCAGATAAAATCGTTCATCCTGAAATAGCTCAATAAAGTTATTCAGCCCTACCCATTTCTGGTCCGAAAAAGATTTGGCCGGCTTATAATTTTGAAACGCCATCGTCCAGCCCCACAGCGGAAGATAACTGAAAACAAACACCCATATGACGAAAGGAATGGACATAAAATAAAGGTACTTTTGTTGCTTTACACTGTCCCACAAGCCTTTTTCTTCACGCCCGCGCTTCGGCCCGCGTACCTTGCGCGGTCTTCCCCGATTGGGTTCAGGAATCATTGCACCAGCATTGGAAGCGGTTTCAGTTGAAGATTCCATAACAAGCTCCTCCTTGTATGTAGTTACTATTATCATACTTGGCTGACTTCAAAGCGGATACCCAACGAATTAGGAGAAAAATCAGTTCAAAATTAGATATATGGGGAGGGAGTTGAAAATTATAGATACAAAAAAGACCAGCAATGTAAGCTGGTCAAACCTCTCAATCATATTCTGCAACTAATTGGCGGGTGTACGGATGTCTGTCAGGAGCAAAAAGTTCCTCCTTTACAAACTCGTCCACCAAATGTCCTTCGTGCATGACTAGCACCCGGTCACACATATACTGCACCACAGGTAAGTCGTGGGAAATAAACAAATACGAAAATCTCAGTCTGCTCTGTAACTCCTTGAGTAAGTTCAACATTTCTGACTGGATTAAGGTATCCAGATTGGATGTTGGTTCATCCATAATAATGAGTGCAGGCTCCACGCTGATAGCTCTTGCCATGCAAAGCCGTTGCTTTTGTCCACCGCTGATTTCATGAGGGTATCTATCCAGCAATTCAGGTGATAGGCCCACATATTCCAGCAATTTTCCTGCTATTTCTCTTCTGTCCGAACCACAATCTTTCAAAAAGGATGGAATCTTTTGTTCCAGTTGATCCAGTGGCTCCATGACCGATTCCAGTAAACGAAACCTTGGATTTAGCGCCGCAGAGGGATTTTGAAATACAGCCTGTATCTGTCCTTTATAACGTTTTAACGATTCCTTTTTTTCTGCTTGAACGGGCGTTCCCTGAAACCAGATTGTTCCTGCATCTATACCTTGCATGAGCATGATGCAGCGTGCCAATGTGCTTTTTCCACAGCCGCTTTCTCCAATCAGTCCCACACATTCACCCGCTCGAATCGTCAACGATACCCCGCCGAGCACTTGTCTTTTTTTGCGGTAAGATTTATGAATGTCCTGCACGACTAAAAGTTCAGGTACAAGTTTCTGGTTCATAAAGATGTTACCGCCCTCTCTATATGGACTCATGCACGGATTTCATTGATGGGCGCAAGGATGGAATAGCTTCAATCAGCCTTCGGGTGTAGGGCTGTTTCGGGTTGTTCAACAATGGTAATGTGTTCCCCGACTCCATAAGCTGCCCTTCTCGCATTACGGTGACTTGATCGGCGTAGCGCTTGACGTTTCTCAGATCATGCGAGATGAACAAAATGCCGCATTGGGTACGTTCTTTCAGTTCTGAAATAATGCGTAAAATTTCGTTGGCATTCGTTTGATCCAATGCTGTCGTAGGCTCGTCCATAATCAGCAGCTTGGGTTCCAGCATGATCGCTACCGCAAGCGATACCCTTTGTAGCTGCCCGCCACTGAGCTGAAATGGATACTGGTTGTATATTTCTTTCGTTAATCGGACGTATTCGAGAACTTGCTGGATGCGCTCTTTTCGATTTTTTCGTTCCAACACATGATGTGCTTTTAGCGTTTCATCCATTTGCTTACCCAGGGTTATAAACGGAGTAAACACACCTGCATAGTCTTGAAAAACATAAGCAATTTCCTGCCCACGAAGGCGTTCTCTTTCTCTCTTGGACAGAGTGAGTAACGAGCTTCCGCACAATTCGATCTTACCGGATTCTACCCAAACCGTTGCAGGAAGCAGATCACCAATGGACAGCGAGGTCATGCTTTTTCCACTGCCACTTTCACCAATTAGCGCATGGCACTGTCCTGCACCAATGGATATATGAAAATCACGCAAAATCATGCCTTGCTCAGACTTCAAATGCAGTCCTGTTATTTCAAGAATGTTCATCATTTCATTTCCCCCGTGGCCGAAGATCCAGACTATCCCGTAGCTGATCCCCGATCAGATTGGATAAAAGAACGAACAGCATAATGGCTACACCCGGAATGACCATCGCCAGCGGAGAACTGTGAAAATAGGCCCGTCCCTCATTCAGCATCGCTCCCCATTCGGGAGTAGGCGGCTGTAGTCCGAGTCCGATATAGGATAGAGCCGCGATCATTAAAATGATTTTGCCCAAATCCAGTGTGGCTACGACCACAACTTCTCTGAAAGCAGCAGGCAGCAAATGCCGGATGACCAATCGAGTTGTCGGCACTCCGCTCAAGCGGGCACTGTAGATGTAATCCCTCTCTTTTTCAGCCATCAGGCTGCTTCTTACCAGACGGGCATATGCCACCCATTTTACCGATACAATCGCAATCATCAAGTTGACGACACCCGGCCCAAGCAAGCCTGTCAGTACGATGGCAATCAAGTAATCGGGAAAAGCCAAAAAGGAATCTGACACCCGCATGAACAATCGGTCTATCCCTTTGCCCACATACCCTGCGATTACCCCCGCCGGAATGCCGATGCTCAAAGAGAGAATGAGAATCAAAAAACTCGTACCAACCGTATTTCTGCCCCCATATACCAACCGAGACATTAAATCTCTGCCCAAACCATCCGTACCCAGCCAATGTTCGCTGCTTGGGGATTGAAGTCTTCGAGTGAGCGAAACGAGCAACGGATCATTTTTCATAAACTCAGGCAGGATGAACAGTGCAGCTATTCCGCTGATGAACAACAATAAAGGAAGTCGGGTTTTACTCAATGTCCTCCCCCCTTCAGGCGGATTTCAGGGTTCACGCATCCTACCATTACATCCGTCATCACGTGAAGCAGCGTAATGATAGCACCCATAAATAAAATGTATCCCTGAATCATCGGATAATCCCGGTTATGAATGGCTTCTACAATAAATTTTCCTAGCCCTGGATAAGCGAATATCGTTTCTACCACGACACTCCCGCCCAGCAAGCTTCCCACACTGATACCAAACATGGTCACTACTGGAGTCAAACTATGGCGACATGCATGTAACCAAAAAATACGGTTCCTTCCAATCCCTCTGGACCTCGCACCCTGGATAAATTCCTGACTCAAGCTGTTTAACAGGCTGGAACGAATAAGCCGTACATATACCGCAGCCATTGTCAGTCCCAATGTCAGCGAAGGCAGCACCAGATGCATCAAAGTGCCGTTCCCCATAGATGGAAAGACCGACCAGCGCACCGAAAATCCCTCAATAAGTAAAATTCCTAACCAAAAGCTGGGGATGGATGCTCCCATAATTGAAAGCACCCGGCTGACTCGATCAATCCACTTCTTGGGATATAAAGCTGAACAAGCGCCCAACGGTACCGCAACTCCGATCAACACCACAATGGAGGTAAATGTCAGAAGAAGCGTCGCAGGCATCCTCGTCCATATTTCTTCTGTTACCGGGCGATGTGTCATGTAGGAAGCCCCCAAATCCAAACGAATGAATTTGGAAAGCCATTCCCCATATTGCACGATAACCGGCTCATTCAGGCCCATGATCTCCCTTTGGATTTCCACTTGCTCGTTCGTAACCGCCACATCATCCACGCGCAGCAGTTGTCGCACCGCGTCTCCCGGAGCAAGCTTGATTCCCGCGAAGCTGATAAGCGACAGAAGAAAAATAAACAGAAAAAACTCAATTAGTCTTTTTCCAAGCAAGGGAATCACTTTGCTTCAACATCCAACTGGTTAGTGAGCATATAATATTCGCTTTTACTGGTTACCCAGTTTTTCACACTGTCTTTGTAAACAACCAGCGTGTTCGGATGCACCAGATAGGAATAGTACGTCTGGTCATTAATTCGCGTGAGCACTTGAGATATCAGTTCATTCCGTTTTGCTATATCTACGGTTTGATCTAACTGGTAAATCAATTTATTCAACGACTCATCGTTTATTTTTCCATAATTCAGCGTTCCATCTGGTAAAAACGATACATTCAAAAAGTAGCTGGCATCACCGCGAGGCGCAATCAACGGACTGTACATGCCCAGATCCCAAGTCGTATCGTTCATCAAATAGTCTTCGTAATTTTCAACCTGCTCAATTTGCAGAGTAATGCCCAATTGCTTGGCTTCCGATTGCAACGCTTGTGAGAAGATTGGGAACTCGGCTCTGGACGCATAAGTCACCAGTTTTAAGGATAGTGGCTTCCCGTTTTGCGTTATTTTGCCGTTTTCCACCTGAAATCCGGCTTCCTTAAACCACTTGAGCGCTTCTTCAGTCCCGGTTTTGCGGGTTGGATATTCCGGTACAAACGGGAAATTCGGCAAAAATGGACCTTGCGCCACTGTAGCCTGTCCACCCATAATAGCGTCCCTCAGCTCCTCACGATTGACCAAGGCATCAAATGCTTTGCGCAAATTCGCATTTTGGAACAAAGACTTTTTCGTGTTAAAAATCAATTCATGTGTGCGCAAACTAACCACTGAATCCAGTTTGAGCTGAGCATCTTGCTTCATTTTGTCCATGCTTTCAACAGGCGGGCGATAAACGATATCTGCGTCACCGGATAAAATGGCGGATAAACGCGCATTCGCATCCTCGTTAAAAGCAAAAACCGCCCGATCCAGCTTGGCCGCCCCACTCCAATATCCATCATAGCGGGTAAGCTTCAATGACGTGCCTGCGGTGAAGGACTCCACTTGAAAAGGCCCTGTACCGATTGGTTTTTTATCCGGATCGACTGCTTCTGTATCCAGAATGGCTGTGTTGGGATGAACCAGTTCGGATGGGAACTGAGGGAATGGTTCTTCCGTCACCACATGCAGCGTTTGCCCGGAGGCTTTCATGGATTTAATTCGTAATACCTGCTTAATCCCCGGATTCAGCTCTATCGAGCGTTCCAGCGATTGCTTAACTGTCTCTGCCGTCAGTTTTTTTCCGTTTTGAAAGGTTACCCCGTCACGAATCTGAAACTCCCAGTTTTGCCCGTCTTTACTCGACCATTTGGTGGCCAGCCATGGCTGGATCTTTACGTTCTCATCCAGTTTGACCAACGTTTCTACGACTCCTGCTCTTAGCGGAGTGTAATCCAGACTGGGATCAACAGTCTGACTGGCGAAGTTAAACAGGAAGGTTAGCTCTTTCTTTGGCTGCTGCGTTGCTGGCATTGAACTTTCTTGCGGGCCAGAACAAGCAGCCAGTAAGACTACGGTCAGAAACATACATATCATTTGGGTGAATCTTCTTTTTTTCATGCTTCCCCTTCATTTCTCTATCATTTCCTTCCATCATACTTACCTGTCACTTGTCATGACCTGACCCACTTGAGCTATATCAGCCTACTAATCTTGAACATTTTGTGACTTTTATTATAGATCCCTTGTATTAAGGCAAAAAAATAGCCCCTCAGCACAAAATGTGTTGGAGGGCTACTATTGATTTATTTCACCGTGATGGTCCCATAGTACATGTACATGCCGCAATTATACTCATATACACCCGGTTTCAGGTCTTTGATGGTAAAATAGTTATTTTCGTGGTCCATAAAAACGTCCATTCCAAGCTTCAACGATTGTACTTCGTCTATGCAAGTAAAGGATGTCGATCTCTTAAAATTAATTTTAGTCGGGATACCAGCTTTTATTTCAATATTTTTAGGATAAAAACCGTCCCCCTCTACATTTACCGTAACAATTTCATACTTGGCTTTGTCCGGCTCTTCTTGAACGGTTTTAGGTTGGCTAGCCGGAAACGACGACACGCTCCCCTGAAAATAAAACAAGACAAATCCGCCTACGATCAGCGCTACAAAACCAATCAGCATCAAGTGCCAATTTTTAGAGATGAATGTTTTCATTCAAGTCAATCCCCTCCAGTTGATCGTTCACATGTGACACATCAACTCTAACCAGTATATAAAAGTTAATCAAAATTTAAAATACCTCATTCGAGCTATATTTTGAACTAAATGGTGTCAAAAAAACAAAAAGGCTTATGGCCTGAATTTAGGATCATCAGGAACAAGCCCCATTTCCAATGCATATCTCGTCAGTTGTACACGGTTCTGAACATGCAGCTTCTGCAAAATATTTTTTAAATGGTTTTTTACCGTGTACTCGGAAATACCGTATTTTTCGGCGATCTCCTTGTTCGTCCACCCTGCCGCCACCCCATATAAAATATCCTGCTCTCTTGAGGTAAGACGGACCTGCGGTTCCTTTTTCGCTGTTATGGTGACGTCTTTCAAGATTTGAAAAGCCAGTTCCCGGCTCAGCGGCGCTTCCTCATTCACAATAGAATGCAAGTATTCCAGCCATGTGGAGGGCGCTATATTTTTTAACAGGTAGCCTTGGGCACCCCGTTTCAAAGCCTCAAGTAGATGAATCATGTCATCCGACACGGTAATCATCACTATTTTGACATATGGAAACATGAGCTTAATCCGCTGTGTAGCCTCCAGCCCGTCCATTCCAGGCATCGAAATATCCATCAGAATCAAATCTGGAAGCCATTGCTCGGTAAATTCAATTGCTTTTTCGCCATTGTCCACCACACCGATGATTTTAAAGCTTTGATCCATAGACAATATTTCACAGATAGCCTCGCGAGCATGAACAGAATCATCTACGACCAGTACACGGGTATGTGTCATTTGTGTTCTCCCTCTTTGGATATTTCCACGATGGTATACGAAGAATCCGACAGAAGCTGCAACGTCCAGTTCATATCTTCCGCTCTTTCCTTCATGATATTTAGGCCGTATCGGTCTTTAAACTGAAAAGGATCGGTCGTAAAGCCTTTGCCGTTGTCCTTGACGATGACTTTCCATTGATCGTGGTCACCTTCTCCAATAATCCAGCCTTTGGAGGCCCCAGCGTGCTTTTCAATATTGACAACTGCCTCGCGAATGCAGGCCAGAAGCTCTACTTTCTCTTTGGGAGTCAGCGCATCATCAGGAATGGTCCACTGAATATCTACATATACAGGAATTTCGTGAATCATTTGCTGCACCTTGTAGTCCAGTGATTCGTTGGTTGCCAGCATCTCATCGGTGGTCGGATCAAATCTTAAATTGGCAATCGCCTGGCGAACATAACGGTTCACTTCGTGGACGGTCTTCCTGACTTTATAAATATCCTGATGATACTGCTCCTGATCGCCGTTGTGCTCCAGCCGGTCCATTTTGACGGACAATAAAAAAAGTGATTGGGCAATCCCGTCATGCAGCTCCCTGGCAAGATCCTCTCTGGCTTCAAGGGCTGCCTTGGCCGCGCGTTCGTATTGCAACTCCATCTGAATACGTTCCAGCATATGAAAAAGCTTGGTTAACAGCGTCACACTGATTAAATACAAGATGACCGGAGTCAGCCAGTTTCCCAGGTCCATGGATATATAGGGGAGCAAGAACTGGTGTCTCACATATTCCCAGGCTCCAACCGTTAGTGTAGGTACAAATAGGATAATCCATTTAATTTGTTTATACGTCATACCGTCCTCCTTGCAGCGCCACGAAACTTGCACGAACGAACTGAACAGATCAGATCAGTGATACCAACCGTTCCGAGTGTCTTTATGCCTTCCAAGCATAACTTTTTTGCTGATTCGGAACAAGGTCGTTCCTACAGCGGATAGAGAAGGAAAAAAGCCGGCATATATCCATGCCGACTCCAATGTTAAGGATCTTTTTACCGAGGCTTGATCTTCTCTATTTCTTTACAGACCGGGATGATCCAGTTCATACAGGTTGCGGTATCGGGGCTGCTCCTGCCAAAGTCGCTCATGACTGCCTCGCATCGAAATGCCGCCTTGCTCCATAAAGATCACCTCGTCCATATGCTCCATTCCGGTCAGATGATGTGTAATCCAGATGAGCGTTTTGCCCTCCAGCACACGAAACATCGTCTGCATTAGTTCATGCTCTGTCAGCGGATCGAGTCCCACCGTTGGCTCATCCAGTAGAACAATGGGGTGATTTTGAAGCAAAATCCGCGCCAGTGCAATTCGTTGTCTTTCTCCACCGGAAAAGCGCAGGCCCGTTTCCTGCATCCGGGTGTCGTAGCCATCCGGCAAGGAATCAATCAGTGTTCCCAGTCCTACCTGCTCGGTTACTGCACGAACCTCTTCCAACGTAGCATCGGGCCGTCCCAACCGAATATTGTTTGCTACCGTTGTATCGAACAAATACGGTTGCTGGTTTAACACTGCAAACAGGCTGGAATACGCCCCGCCTGTATACACGGGCGCACCTGCGACAGTGACGCTCCCTTCATCCGGTTGCAATGCCCCCTGAATCAGATTCAGCAGCGTGGACTTGCCCGCGCCGCTGCGACCAAGCAGTGAAACCTTTCCTCCTTGCGGCACACGCAGGGAAATGTCGCGCACGCTCCATTCTTGCGTTGCTGTATAGCGGTAGCTCACATTGTTCAGCAGTAGCTCGTTTGAGTTGCCAGATAGCTGGGCGGTCACATGTTCTACCTCTGTTTTATCTACTGTGCCACCTGCTGCTTGCTGCCCTGCTTTCACAGAAGCCGATGCCGAAGACGATGTAGATGTAGCATGTGTAGGTGTATTCTTCTCTGACTCTTTCAGGCGCCGAAGCGAATCCTGATATTCCGGCGCATGGACCACCGCTTCTCCAGCGCGGACAAAAGCATCCAACAGTGGAAAAGCAACAAGCGCAAAAGATGCCAGCCATGTTGCCTCTATGCGGTTCTCTGCTACCAGCCCTCCAGCCCATACGGTCATCATCACAATTCCGCCACCTACGACGCATTGTGCGATCCAATGAGAGCGCCATTCTCTTCGCCGAAGTGAATTTTCTACTACAGCAGCCTTGTTTTGCCGTTGGGTAAAGGAAGCCAGAAAATGTCCAGTCCGGCCACTCAGCATCAGATCACTCATGCCAAACAATGCATCAGTCAGCTCCTGATAGGCTGTACTCCGTTCCTGCTTGAACGTTCGCCGTTTGGCGAGCGAGGTCCACAGCGAGATGGCCGGGGCGACAAAAAGTAAAAATCCGCCATACAGTGCCATCATCAGGGCAAAGGTTCCGTCCATCCACCCGAGTGCTGAAATCCCCAGCGCATAGATGAGCAACGCCGATATCGCGGGCAGAACCAGCTTCAAATATATGTTTTGAAGCTGCTCAATATCCTCGGCCAGCAAACCCAACAGATCCCCTGTGCGAAACTTGCTGCGAATCATAAGCGCTTGCGGTTCTACTGCCCGATACAGCCGTACCCGCATACGGGACACGAGACGCAGAGCGGCATCATGCCCCACCAAGCGTTCCAGATACTGAATGACTGCTTTACTAAAGCCGAACGTCCGTACAAGCACAATCGGAACGTACACCATCAATATATTTTCCGGTTTTAAAGCCGAACGGGTAATCAGATGACCGGACGTAAAGAGCAATGCGCCTGCACAGCCAATCGCCAGAGCGCCCAAAAGCGCCGCTGCCAGAAAGGCCCAGAAATATTGTCTCAGATAAAATATAAACCAGCCTTGGCCGCTATTGTCCGTGGCTCGCATATCGTCCGTCCCCTCCTTCCGTCATTCCCGTCAGCAAACGGTAATATCCTCCCTTTCGGGCAACCAATTGCTTATGTGATCCTGCTTCTTCCAGACGGCCTTGATTCATCATCCAGACACAGTCCATATCCGGCATCCAATGGAGTCGATGGGTCGCGAGAAACACTCTTTTATGTTGCAAAACAGATAAAATCGTCTGTTTTAGCTCCCATTCCGTCTCAATATCCAAATGTGCCGTCGGCTCATCCAGCAAAATCACTGGACGATTACTCAGTAAAGCACGCGCCAACGCTATCCGTTGCGCCTGTCCTCCACTCAGCGTCCGGCCCGCTTCACCAATCGGCTCATCCAATCCATTCGGAAGACCATCCACCAGCTCACGCAGTCCAACCGCGTCAATCGCCCATTCCACTTGCTCGTTGGATGCCTCCGGTTCATAAAACCGGATATTATCCGCCAAGGAAGCGCTGAACAGGTACGGATGCTGCGGAATATAGGCAATATGACGCTGCCATTCGGCTTTGGCATCACCAGCCAATGCCCATCCATTCACGTTCAGCTCGCCCGAGGTCGGTTCAGCGAGGCCGCCAAGCAAACTGAGCAGCGTTGTTTTACCTGCACCGCTGGCTCCGACGATGCCGATCATATTCATATGCGGCTCAACACTCGCGGATATGTGGTCAAGCCGTGCGGAACCGTCCTCGTTGAGAAGGCATATATCCGACAACCTGATCGTATCCTGTCCCGTGATATTTAGGGCATTGCCGTCACCCTTAGCATGTTCTGTGCTGCCACTCCCCGTAAGGATATCCACGGAATCTGTTTGTTGAGCCGCTTCATCCTCTGTACCGAGAATGGATCGCATTGCACCCCAAGCCTCCTTGCCATCCAGCGAGGCATGATAGTCCGATCCCAACTGGCGTACAGGCATAAAATATTCCGGGGCCAGAATGAGTACCGCAAGTGCCGCTTCCAGTCCCACCGATCCGGTAATCAGTCGCAAGCCCAAGCCTACCGCCACAAAAGCCACCGATAGCATACTAAAAAAATCGAGAGCAAAAGAGGACAGAAACGCGACCCGCAGTGTACGCATCGTAGCCGTGCGGTACTGGTCGCTGACCTTCCCGACCGTTTCTCCATGCTCCCGGCTACGGCCCAAAAAACGCAGCGTCTGCAGGCCGCGCAACGAATCCGTGAAATGATGCGACAATAGACGATAGGAGCGCCACTGTTTATCTGCCTGCTTCCGCGCTGCCAAGCCCAGCAGGATAAAGAAGCCAATCAGGATGGGCATCGTAGCCGTCAAAATCACACCTGAAATTATATCCAATGTGAAAACAGACACAAGCACAAGTATCGTCACACACATCATGTCAATCATACGCGGAATGGACAACTCCAAATACGTGCGAAAACGATCCACTCCATCCAGCGCCAACGTCACCAGCTTCCCGCTACCTTCCTTTGCAGCAAAAACAGGCCCTCGCTCGAACAAACGAGCAAGCAGACGCTCCCGCAAGGAAGCGCCTGATGCTTCGGCAAAACGGCCTGCTGTCCGGCGTTGCAGCCAGATCATCGTATGCCTCGCAGCAAAAGCCGCGAAAAACAACGCCAGTGGCGGCCAAGCCATCACCAGCAGATTTTTATCAAATAAAATCGTAACAGCCTTTGCCAAAAAAATCGCTTGTGCAATCACAGCGGCCCCCTGGGCCAGGGAAAGGGCGGCCAGCAGCAGCATTACCGGCCGAATGCCCTTTAATCCAAACCATGCTTTATCCATTAGTATTCCAAATGATCCTTTTCACTGAGACGCTTATGGAAAACAAAGTAGCTCCACGCCTGATAAGCCAGCACAAAGGGTAAAAGCGTTGCTGCAACAATCGTCATGGCTTTCAGTGTGTAATGACTGGAGCTTGCATTATATATCGTCAAATCAAATGCACTGTTGATCGAACTCACCATAAATCTTGGGAACAAGCCGACGAACAACGAAACGAATGTCAGCAAAATGATAGCTCCCGTCATCCCGAAGGCCCAGCCTTCGCGGCGCTGCTTCAGGAAATACCATGCCAGCACATAGGCGACGATCCCCACTGCAACTGCGGCATACATATAAGGGCCACGACGTGCGAATACATCTGTTGCAAAATAAGTCCACATCACCATACCCGCGAGCAAAACACCTAATATCGGAAGGAATTTTGACGCAATCACACGAGCACGATCCCGCACTTCTCCAATCGTACGCAGGGAAATAAACGTCAGCCCATGCATCAGGCACATCCCAACTACAGTCAGTCCAATCCATACCGTATATCCGTTAAACACATCGGAGAATCCGGCTTTTAAGTCCATGTTTTGCTGAATAGGTACACCCTTTATCAAAGCCGCAAAAGCCATACCGAACAGCATCGGCGGCAGAAAGCTGCCCATCAGAATGCATGCATCCCACGTCCCTGTCCACCATTTTCCTTCTGCCTTACCCCGGAACTCAAAGGAAACTCCGCGTAAAATCAAACCAAGCAGAATAAGTACAAATACTAGATAATATCCGCTGAACATGGTCGCATACCAGTGCGGGAAAGCCGCGAACATCGCACCTGCTGCTGTGATCAGCCATACTTCGTTAGCATCCCAGAATGGACCAATCGTATTGATCATCAAACGTTTTTGTTGATCATTACGCGGTACCAGACCTGTAGCCATACCCACGCCAAAATCGAAGCCCTCCAGGAAGAAGAAGCCGGTGAACAGCACAGCAATTAATAAGAACCACAAATCATTTAACGACATTGGTGTCACCCCCTTGAGCAAATGGATCATGGATTACCGTTTCCTGATGTGGTTCGATATCCGGACCTTTGCGAGCCGTACGGACAAACAGGAACGCCAGCACACCGGTTAAAATTAAATACAATGCGGTAAACGAGATCAGTGAGAACAGCACTTCCCCTGCCACAACGGTAGGTGAAACGGAATCCTTGGTTTGAAGTAAACCAAAGACCGTCCAAGGCTGACGCCCCACTTCTGTCATGATCCAACCCGCGGTATTTCCAATGAATGGAAGAGATATGCCGAGCATCATCAAACGGAAGAACCAACGATGCGAGCCCTCCAATTTTTTACGGAATGTCAGATAAGCTCCGTACAAAGCAAGCACAATCATGGCACATCCGGCTGCAATCATAATGCGGAAGCTCCAAAATGTAGTACGTACCGGTGGGATATAGTTGCCCGGTCCGTAAGCTTGTTCATATTGTGCCTGAAGCTCATTCATCCCCAGTACCGAGCCGGACAGTTTGTTATAGGACAACAAACTCAGGAGATAAGGAAGCTTAATTTCAAAGCTGTTTTCCTTCTTTTCAGGGTCAATACCTGCGATAACCGTCCAAGGGGCCGGGTCACTACTGTTTTCCCATAGCCCTTCACTGGCAGCCATCTTCATTGGTTGTGTTTCCACCAAATATTGAGCCTGTCCATGACCAAACATCGGAATCAGCATCGAACTAATCAATGCGACAATAATACTTACTTTGAAAGAAGGCTTGAAAAAGTCCAGATTCTTCTTGTGCATCAGCTTCCATGCGCTAATACCCGCAACGAGAAAAGCACCTGTCGCAAAAGCTGCAAACAGCGTATGTGGAAACTCCCATAACAGTTGTTCGTTCGTCAACAGAGCGAAAAAATCTTTCATTTCTGCGCGACCGTTATGAATCTCGTATCCTACCGGACGCTGCATGAATGAGTTGGCTGCCAAAATCCACAGGGCGGACAGCATCGTACCGATGGATACCAGCCACATACAGGTTAAATGGACTGCTTTGGACAGCCGTTCCCAGCCGAATACCCACAATCCGATAAAGGTTGATTCCAGGAAAAAGGCAAGCAGTGCCTCAATCGCCAGCGGCGTACCGAACACATCTCCGACAAAACGGGAGAAGTCAGACCAGTTCATCCCAAACTGGAACTCCTGCAAAATCCCGGTGACCACGCCTACTGCAAAGTTAATCAGCAAAAAAGTTCCCCAGAATTGAGCCATTTTTTTGTACAAATCATTTTTTTTGATTACATACATGGTCTCCATAATTGCCACCAACAACGACAATCCAATGGAGATCGGCACATAAACAAAGTGAAGAATTGTGGTGGTTGCAAACTGCAACCGTGCCAATTCTAATACGTCCATGATGTTATTCCTCCCCCTGCGCTTCTCTTCAAAATGAATGTTAATAATTAGGTTCTGAAGCCTTCCTTCATCCTTGTGATAGTATTCACATTATTACATATGGAACAATCACTTTTTATGAATAGCCCCCTCAGGCATCTTCATTACGGAATCTCATGACCCGGCTTAAGAATATCATCATTATATAGAATCGCTTTGAAGGAAATAGAATCGAAAGTGTGAACATCGTGTCAAAGCTGTGTCGTAATGATGACAAATTTATGAAAACAACTCAAATCTTCTAGTTAGTGTGACATTTTCGATTGATCTATCCAAATTTTTTCCATGAAAAAAAGCCTCTCTTCGTTCGGAGACTTTTGCTCCGACATGTGTAAGAGAGACTTCATCAATTTAACCTATGGGAGCCCATCAACTGCCATCCGTCCCTTCGTTCTTCTGAACCCGATTACGGTAGGAGGAAGGCGACATCCCCGCATATTTTTTGAATTTGCCATGAAAATAATCGGCATTGGCATATCCGACCCGTCCTGCCACCTGATGCACCCTGATTCCCTGTGCAAGCAGTTCCCTTGCCCGCTCGATCCTCACCTTATCCAGGTAAGCGTTAAAGGCTTCGCCTGTATGACTTTTGAACAATTTGCCCAAATAGCCGCTGTTGTAATTAAACATATCCGCCAACAGCTCCAAGCGCAGGTTCTCATCATAATGGCTGTGAATGAAATCAATCAATTGTTTCATGATCGTTTCTTTACCGCCCGAATCGGTCTGACCAATCCATTGCAGCATATGCTCCAGCGACCGATCCACCAGCTCACCCAAGGTTGAATAAGCATATACATCCGTAATCAAGCGCGAATGCTCCTCCAGTACCGTCCGGCTCTGCTCCTGTCCAGCAGCATACTTGTTCAGCGCCAAGGTAAATGTCTGTGCAAACGCCCCCTTGATTGCAGCTTCTGTACGATAGATCTGAGGAAATTGGACCTCCATTTCCTTCAATACACGTATTGCAGCTTCACGATTCGCCATATCCAGCGCGTAGTATAGCTTCTCTGCATAACGCATAGGGTCCGAGGTTTTATCAGTCGTTTCGCACATTTCCTCGTCCGAAGTTTCCAAATCATGCAGGTCACGGGTAAGCATCACCCTTTCCGCACGGAACAGGAAAGTACGCTCCAGTAGACGCAGCGCCTGCTCAAAAGAGCTTGGAATATCATGTAGTCTGCCCACCGGATCACCAGCAGCTACGTATATTTCCGTTGTCCACGGCTTTAGTGCCTGTCGCCAGGAAGCCAGCAGCCGAACAGCATCTTCTTCTGTTTCCACCGTGGCAGGGAGTAACAAGCCTGTATAAATTCCGGCCTCGAATACAATCCCCCTACCCTGCTCCTGGCACATTTCCGTTAGCTGCAGCTTTGCTGCTGACTGCCGGGCTTGCCGATCCCAGTCAGGTATCCGCAGATCCAGCAGTACGACCTGATAGCTTCCCCAATCCAAAGCGGGTGGCGCTGGATGCTGGTCAGGATGTTCAGGAAACAGGAGGGTTTCGATCCAATCGCGCTCATGGGGAGGCGGGCTCCCCCACTTGCCGTCTTCTTTTTCGCTCTCAATGCTTCGCCGTACCCGTTTCAGCTCTGTCGTCATTTCTTCTTCGTCCACAGGTTTCAATAAATAACCATCCACACCAAAGCCCATCGCCTGCCGCGCATAATCAAAGTCCGCATAACCGCTTAAAATGAGAAAATGAAACGGCTCGCCGTTCATTTCACGTATGCTCCGTATGACCTCCAGCCCGCTCATCCCCGGCATACGAATATCAACAATGACCAGCTCAGGCCGGTGCTCCTTAAATTTATCCAATGCCTCGCGCCCGTTCCCTGCGGTATCTATAATATGGAAGCCGCAGTCCCTCCAATCAATAATGGAGGTCAATCCTTCACGGATCGCAGGCTCATCATCCACAATCATCGCTTTATACATTCGACTCCTCCTCCCTGGGTATTGAAAAGGTTACGGTTGTTCCTGCCTGCGGTACGCTCTCAATGTGCAGACCATAACGTTCGCCATACATCAGCGTCAGACGCTGGTGAACATTGTGCATCCCGATACTGCTCCCTTCCGGCTCATCCTTGCCCATTATACGGTCTAGCAGACGGGACAACTGCTCTGCTTCCATGCCAATCCCATCGTCAGCCACTCTTATTTGCAGCTCTCGTAGCTCCATCGAAATATCGACTTTTACGGTAACGGGTTCTTCCTTGTTTTCAAGGCCATGAATAACCGCGTTCTCTACCAGCGGCTGTATGATTAATGGAGGAATGGACATTTCCTCAGCGCTTTCTGCCAAATTCACTTCATAGACCAAACGATTTCCAAACCGGAACTGCTGAATTTGTAAATAGGATCGTACCATATCCAGTTCCTGACGCACCGTCGTTTTACCGCTGCCAATCTCCAGATTCCGCCGCATCAATCTGCCAAGCAATCGTACCGTCGTTGCAATCTCCGCTTCCCCGTTCAGATGTGCCTTCATTCGAATGGACTCCAGCGCATTAAACAGGAAGTGCGGGTTAATCTGGCTGGCCATCATCTTTAGTTTGATATCCTTTTGCGCTATTTCGAGCCTGTTATTTTTCTCACTCGCTTCATAAACCTGCCCCATCAACTGACGGATGCTGGCAACCATATAGTTGAACCGGCGGGACAAATCCCCAATTTCGTCCATCCCCTCCACGCTGGACACGACATGGAAATCCCCCGCAGCCACCTTACCCAGCTCATGGCTCAACCGCTGTAATCTTTTGGTGATCAGCCAGGAAATCATCGTAATTAGAACCAATGCCATGACCAGCACCGCAAGAACACATAATGCGCCAATCAAGCTGATCCGGTTCGCTCCCTGTACAATGTGTTCCGTCGAAAACACCGAAATAATCGTCAATCCGCTCACACTGGAGGCTGGCAGCAGCTCATCCACAATAATGTTCGAGGATTTCCCGTTTATTTTCGCTTCATATATACCCTTGCCCGCACCCTGTACATCAAAGCCCAAATGCAAATCCGCCAATGTTTGACCCACGGACTGTGTATGGGTAGCCGCGACCACAATTCCGTTACGATCCACAATCAGCGTTTCAAACGGTTCCTTGCTTAGCATATTGTTCAGCTCCGTCTGACTCAGCGCAATCATCAGAACTCCCTTGGTGTTGTATTCGGGAAAGGGAATTTGCCGCACCAGACTCAGCCGGTTTACCGGGTTATCCTCCTTATCCTGAATATAAAACCAGTTAATCGCCGTCCCCTTCAAGGCCGTCTGGAACCACTTCTGCTGCTCAATACCAGAATCTACAGGGATAAATTCCAGATTATTGACAAGCGTCGGATTATACGAATAAAAACGGATGGTCGCAATCTCTCTATACTGCTGTACATACTCATTAAAGTCCTTGTATTGATGATACGCATTCATCAGCTCTACCATGCCCGAATAACGGCGGTTCGCCATCTCCCTCAGCCTTTTATCGAACATCAGACCATTTGAAATATCCGTGGGTACGCGCAATAAATTCGCAGTCTGGCTCTTGATCTTTTCCACGTTGTTCACCGTTTGGGCAATTGCACTGTCCAAAGCCTGCTCCCGTAAATAAAAGGTGACACAGCCACCCACCACCAGCACCGGGATCATGACAATCAGCACGTAGGAGAACAGCAGCTTATTTCGCATACGCATATTATTCATCAGATGCCGAACTCCACGATACATGCCATTCCCCCCGTTAGATAAGCGCTTACATTATTATGTATTCCTTAACTCACCGCATCACGATGTACATGAGTCCAGTTTAAAGCTTCGCAACATCTATATCTATATTTTTTTGCAAAATAAAAATGTGGCGAACAGAGTCACCACACTTTATAGATCATGAACTATTCACGCACAAAAGGTTCGATATGCACACCCTGCGGCAACTTTTGAGGATCGTCCGGGTTAATACGGTCATAGAACATGATGCCGTTCAAATGGTCCATCTCATGCTGTACCACAATCGCCGCGTAGCCCTTGAGGGTCAGTAGCTCCTGCGTTCCGTCCAGCAAATTGGCCTTAATGCGAATTTTTTCATAACGCGGGACATATCCGGGTATGTAACGATCCACTGACAAACAGCCCTCGCCCTGTTCCAAATAAATCATGGACGTCGAATGGCTGACCAGCTTGGGATTAAACAGTGCATACTCTACCGTTTTGTCTCCATCCTGATAATAGACAGCACACATTCTTTTGTTCAGACCCACCTGATTGGCTGATAGTCCCACACCTGGACGCAGATCATAACGAGCTGCCAGCTCTTCATTTTGACTATTTTTCAGATAATCCATCATCCACTGCATCTGTTGAATATCCTCTTCACGCAGCGGCAAGCATACCGGTTCAACCTTCGTACGCAAAATCGGCTCCCCTTCACGTACGATATCCTTCGTGAGAAGCATCTCCATCGGTTGATTGCTCATTCATCAGCCTCGATTCATTTTAATAAATATACTTCCATGTAATCCTGCGAAATATGGGTAAAATTCTCGGTTTTACTTCAAGTTTTATCCCATAAATTATATCTATTAATGAAATGAATTGTCAAAATAAAGCGGTATATGGAGCGGGAGGTTGCGTATTAGAGACCGCTACGCGGGCGGATCATTCTTACGATCGCTGTTGCCCCCGGATTTCCTATTATTTTTTCAAAGGTAGAAATCCGGGGGCAAAGGCGAACGCTATCGCTTCTTCAGAACGATTCCGCCCACTTCGCTGCTGTTTTCGTTACACGGTCATTTTTAAACAAACTGTTTTTGAAAGTCTGAATAATCCAGTATCTTCTATTATTACGACATAGAAGATACCCCACTCTGTTAGTTTAAGTCATTAAATATTCATTGCCTTAATTGCTTATCTAATTAAATCATACCTTTGCTCTATATAGCACTAAACAAAAAACCTCCTAAACCAATTAAATGGCCAGGAGGTCTTGAAAAATTTCGGTGCAATTAGAGATTACTCTCAATACTCAATAGCTTTTCCCTACATTAAGACGGCTGTTCCAGTGCATCCGGTGTATCGCTGAACAGCTTCGCCTTGGGATTAGGCTGTGTCCAGGTGTTATAGTATTGCGAGTTTTTGCCGTACGAATTATCAATCACGACATGCGGCATGTCGAGCAGGCAGGCCAGGATATGACCATGCAGCCGTGAGGTGCGAACCTCGCGGTAAGAGCTGAACAGCGTAACCGCTTTGTTCATGAGGTGGTCGGTGTACTTGTACCAAAAGGTACGTGTAGGCAGCGGACCGCCGATTTTCTTGTCCAGACGGTAAAACTTCTGGAAGTAGACGATCCCTTTCACTTCCAGCGGAGTGAACAGAGTATCCCAGTCCAGACGGTGGGCGGCATCTGCCTCGTCGTCGAATTGCTTTTGCCCTCCTACGGTTTCAATATCCGTGCGCAGGAAGTACAGTACGTCCTTGACCGTTTCCGTAGTCGGCTTCAACGGCCAGAGCTGGTGCGCCATGTCCGGGCATAGCGTGATGCTGCACTGATTCAGCTTCTCCTTAGCCCACTGATATGAACGTGTATCCCGCACAAACATATGTAGATCCGGGTGAGCATTGAACAGCGCAGCGACCTCATTCCCCTTCTGTTCAGATTGAAAATGGATCGTCTGCGGCATGATTACAATGCGGTGGCTCGGAAAATCTCGCACGATGCGTTCCCGCAAATTTTGGTGATTTGAATATAAATCACCGAAATTGCCGCCTCCGTGACACACGATAATCCAGTCTCCCGGAATTTGAAGCTGATCGGGAATATCCATAGCACTGTAACGGGCACGAACACGGATACCGTTATCCTTGAAGAACGCCTCGGTGCCTTTCATGATGAGCACATCCCCACCGTTGTTATACACGGGGTAGTCAACATAAATGATGTTCGAGCCTTGGGGGACTACGTCGAGAATGACGCTCAGCTTATTTTTCAGTTTAGCCATGGGATGCGAATTCGGCATCTTTCAGTTCTCCCTTCCTGCGCTTCTTTTGTATGGTCTGAATGACAAATGTGATATCACTTTTATCAAAAATAATCCGTGATAACGGAACATCGAAAAACATCGGGAATGAAAACAGCGAGAATGCCAACCGTACACAAGCGCCTACGAGCAAAGCAATGGCAATGCCGTCCAGACCGAAGATCGGGGTACAAATAAAGAACAGCCCGACGGTAATGGCATATGCCACAATTTGCCGAAACAGCACTAGCCCCGGCCGCCCCAGTGCGTTGAAGGCTGAAGCCAGAATCCAGGAGCCGCCTCCAATGATGCACTCCAGCGACAACAGATAAAAGGTTAACGATGCTTCCAGAAAAGCGGGGCCATACAGCAAGCCCAGCATATATCGTCCAATGAACAAAGCCGGCACGATGACGATCAGCATAGCAGCCATGGAGATGCGAAAAGCACGACCGACGGTTTCGACAATTTTGCTGTGCTCCATTCCAGTCACCTTCGGAAAGGTTACATTAGTGACGGCATTTTGAACCACATTGAAGACACGCGACAGAGCATAGACAACAGAGTACAGACCAAACGCCTTGGGGGACAGCAGCGCCACGATGACGATTTTGTCTGTTTGGGTGGACAGCGTCCCCATCAATTCCATCCCGTAGACTCTCGCTCCATAGCTATAATAGGGTCGGAGCACCTGGCGGCTGGTGAACAGGCGGAAAGTACGCAAATTCATATGCTTGCGCAAACGGAGGAACGCCCATACCAGCGCAAGGAAACTCGCGGCAAAATTCACGGCCCCTGCCAACTGCACATTGAGCAGCCCCATCAGCCATAATGTCAATAGACCGATGAAGTTCAGCAGCGGATAGTAAAACAGCAGACCGTTATATACGCTAAACCGATCCAGTCCTTGCGACAATGCCGTTGTCAGTGCCGTAAGCACCGCCAGCGGAACCGCCGCCGCACAATAGAGCTGTGACAGGTGAACGATATCCGCACCATAGCCGTTCAGCCATAGCGGCATACATATCCACGCTACAGCTCCCGCCAGCAAGCTGGCAGGCAACTGAATCCACAGCGACAGCGCCACCAGCTCCTCTGTCGTGCCTGTTTTCTTCTTGAGGTTATAAATCAGCGACGTAGGCAAGCCGAAGCTCAGCACGCTACCGATCAGCGTAGGCCAGAACAGAACCGCCGCCAGTTCTCCTTTCCCCTCGACTCCGAGCATACGTGCGGTCAGGATGGAAGTCAGGGTCGTGACGATCAGCACGAAAAAATTGTTAAAGCTCGTGCGCATGATCGTTTTGGCGAGACTGTCACCCGTGAATACTTTCCTTGCTGCTGTCCATGTGCTCATGTTACGTCCAACTCCTGTTCCTTATTAAGCCTCTCGTCTCTATGTTCACATCGCGCTCCTGCCGCACCTCCATCAGCCTACGGTTTTTTTGGAATTACGTTCAGGTAGCTGACCTCCGCCAACAGGCTCCTTCGGACTTGAAAAGATCGCCTTCAGCGCTTTTCTGTAGCCTTGAATGGCAGTATGATTTTTCTTGGGCTTCTCTCTCAAAATCTGATACAGTGTCGTCCAATACAGCGCAGCATAACCAATCGGCCCGGATTGCTCATCCCGCAGCAGATGAATATGATTCATCACCCGCATATAAGTCACCTGCTCCATATTGTCGCGCGAGGACGGCGATTCATGGTGAAGCAGCGTAAGCGCCGGGTTAATGTACAACGGACCGCTTTTCATGGCAATTCGCGAAAGTAACAGGTCTTCCCCTACGCTATAGCTTTGCAGCCAAGGCACAGGCTCCAGACTGCGAATCGCCTCACGACGAAACGACATATTACAGCCGTGAAAAAACTCGGTTCGAAACGTCTTTTTCGCCTTGTGCCAGTTGTACATCGAGCCGGACTGACCGCTGAGGGACAGCTTTCCTTTGGACAAGGACTGCTGGAATGACAGCAGGCAACGAATGGTCCCCATGAAGCTGTTGCTCATGCCCTGTGCAATGCCACCGACACCAGCGGCCTGCGGATAAGCCTCATAGGTGCATATCAGCTCGTTCAAGTAGTTGTTTGGCAGCTCAACATCATCGTCAAGAAACAAAATGATGTCGCCCTGCGCCAGCTCAACCGTTTTCACACGTGAAAGCCATAAGCCCGGCTGCTCCTTGCGATGGTATCGGTAGGTAATCCCCGCTCTACCCAATTGACGCTCATAGCGTTCCAGCACATGCCTCGGCAGTTCTCCATCATCAATAATCCACAGCTCGGTTTCACATGCCTCCGGTGCCCCAGCAATAGCAATTGAATTGATGCATCGGGTCAGATCGTCAACCCGATTTCGGGTGCACAGGGCAATGGACAAGCTTAACATCATACTCCCCCTTTATCCTGAAAATATATGAAGCCACAAGCTGCCTGCTCTTCGCAGACTGCACATTTACAACAGATTCCTGATTACTGAACCGCCGGGCCTAAATATTCGTTATATTTTTGCTTGCGCGGATTCAGAATGAACAGCACCCCCTGCTTGTATCCTTCTGCGGCATTAAAGTTACGGCGTAGTATTTCCTTGAACATCAGGTAGGACAAGGTCCATAAAAGCGCTCCGTACTGGATGGCTCCTGCCTTTTTCAGAGCAAGAAAATAATAGTGATTGATCGCTGTAGCCTTGGCTACTTTGCCCGCCTTATCGCGCGAGCTTGGGGATTCGTGATGAATGATCGTCAAGTCGGGATTGATAACCAGTTTGCCATAACGACTCGCCAACTGGCACATGTACAAATCGTCAGCCACGGCATAGCTGGTCATCCACGGATACGGCTTCATATCCCGAAGTGCATTCCGCCGGAACGACATATTGCAGCCATGAAAAAATTCCGTATCAAAAACCTCCGACGCTTCTCCCCAGCGCAGCAATGAACCTGCCAGGCTACTGGGCGAAAGCTTGCCGAGAGACGGAGACATCTGAAATGTCAAAATGCCCAGCAGCTTCCCTGCCCGGCTCGAATGTAGTCCCTTTGCAATCCCTCCAACACCCACAATCGTTTCATCCTGATCATAGGTATCGAGCAAGCGCCGGATATAGAGTTTATCATCCAGTTCGGCATCATCGTCAAAATACAGCACGATATCATACCGTACGAGAGACAACGCTTCATAGCGGGACAACCAAACGCCGGGACGACTTTTTTTATGATACTTCAAAACGCTTTGAGGCAAGCCGGATACCATGTCACGGTACAGCTCGACTTGTTGGTCGGAAATATCGCCGTCATCCACAATCAGCAGCTCTACAGCCGTATGCTCCAGCTGCTGCTGTCCTGCAATAGATTGTATACAGCGTGTCAGATCTTCGATCCGATTGCGGGTACAAATGATGATGGAGACATCGGACATGCCATTACCTCCTGTGTGTGTATCCAGATGCTTTGGAAGAGATATTCAAAGTTTTTCCAATTGCTGGATGATATATGTTTATTGTATCTTTGACAGCGTTTGAGTGTATATACCTCTTTTGTATACTTTTTCAGTCTCCAAAAGGGTAGACAATACTCGAAAAAGGGCAAAAAAATAGGATCGGCTTCTAGTGCCAATCCTGATCTACCCTTGAAAGTCCAGAAACAACGTCGCATTCACATACCTGCGTGCCATGGACAAAAAATAACTATTTTGCACCGATACCGCAGCTACCAGCAATGTATTCCGAACGGCTTGACACTGGTTAGGGGTCAAATGCTGCAAACGACTCGTGTATTGATCTGCCGCCTGAATCAGCAATTCCTCCGTCGCACCTTCCTGACGCTGCTGCCCTGTAGCGGAATTCCCGTTTTCTTTGGCAAGCACGGCTCCTGCCACATCCAGCAATTGATCTCCATTCGCATCCAGCTCCTCAAACAAGGTTGAATAAGCAGCATACAAATCGACCGGCTGGATTAGATCATCCGTATCATCCTCCGGCTGTTGGAACAGGATATGAAATAACTGACGGATGGATTCAAAATCAAGGCATGATTTCAAATCCTCCACAATGAGCAGCAGTGCGGCCTGGTTGACTGAATATTTTTTACCGATCTTCGGCGATCCGAGAAATTCCTTGAAGTCGCGTTTGACCCAATTCTGCATGGAGGCCAATGAAACATGGCTATACTCGACCAGTTGGCCGAGAGAAACAATCTCCTGTAGCGAAAAAGCTGCGCTGTGTTTGCCTTTGATAATTTTATCCAGCACAGGCGTTACCTCAGTATACAAAAATGTCGGCATCGCGCTGCCGGGACGGTCCGGATGGATATGGGTGCGTCTCCAGGCATCCTGAAGAACGGCCAACGGCTGCAATTCGCGGCGACCTTCCATCGCCAGCAGCAAATGGGCCATATCACGGCGTGTGAGGGTAAAAGACTCCATCTGCTTTCCTCCCTTTAAACCATTTCAAGTTCATTTGAACTCATCATACGCCCATAAACTAGGCTTGTAAAGTGAAGCAATGATCCGTGCGGGTTCTGTTTTGCCTTATTTTCCGTGCAAATTGGAGGCAGGTGACCTGCTATGATTGGATATGAACCTTGTATATTTGCTTTTAAGTTCTTAAAATAAGTTCAAGTGAACTTAAAATGGAGTTCATTAAAAATTGAACGAAAAAGGGATGAGTGAAAATTATATGGGTATAGGTGTCAGTCTATTTTTGTTCGCGGTGTTGATTATATTTAGTGCTTTCTTCGTGGCTACCGAGTTTGCGATTATTAAAATCCGTTCCAGCCGGGTCGATCAGCTGGTCGTGGAAAATCGGAAAAACGCACTGGCGCTACAAAAGGTCGTCAATAATCTGGACGGCTACCTGTCTGCCTGTCAGCTTGGTATTACGATTACAGCGTTGGGACTCGGCTGGCTCGGTGAACCGACCGTGGTCAAATTGCTGGAGCCTCTCTTTCAACAGCTCAACATCAATGGGGAATTTTCACATATCCTGGCCTTTATTATTTCATTTGTCATTGTAACTTACCTGCACGTGGTTATCGGTGAACTGGCTCCCAAAACGCTGGCGATCCGCAAAGCGGAAGCAGTAAGCTTGTTGACCTCCCCGGTCATCGTATGGTTTAACCGGATTATGTATCCGTTTATCTGGCTCCTGAATGGCTCGGCCAACCGTTTGGTTCGTTTGTTTGGTCTTCAACCGGCAAGCGAGCATGAGGAAGCGCACTCTCAGGAGGAAATTCAGATCATTTTGTCCGAAAGCGTGGAAAGTGGTAAGATCAATAACACCGAATATGGCTACGTGAATCGTATCTTTGCTTTTGACGAGACCGTTGCCAAAGAAATTATGGTGCCACGTACAGATATGGTATGCTTGTTTACGAATCGCTCGCTGAAAGAAAACATGCTGACCATTCACGAAGAACAGTATACCCGTTTTCCGGTAGCGACAGAAAGCAAGGATCAGATCATCGGTATGATTAATACCAAGCAATTGTTCCTTGAGTATGACCGCAACCCTGAGCTTGATTTCAATAGTCTGATTCAACCGATCCTGACTGTTCCGGAAGTTATACCTGTCAACACGCTGCTCAAACGCATGCAGAAGGAGCAGGTTCATATCGCCCTTCTCGTCGATGAATACGGCGGAACCTCCGGTCTGATTACTATTGAGGATATTTTGGAGGAAATTGTTGGCGAAATCCGTGACGAATTTGATAAGGATGAACGGAAGGAAATCGAGAAATTGACGGAGAACAGTTATTTGATGGATGGCAAGGTGATGCTTTCCGATTTGAGTGATCTGACTGGCTTGACGTTGGACGATGAGGACGTGGATACTGTCGGAGGGTGGGTGTATAGTCGGGTTCCGGAACCGAGACAGGGCAAGGAATTCATAGAAGATGATGTGAAATTTATCATTCGTGAAATGGGTAAAAATCGTATTCGACGGGTGGAGATTATTCTGCACAATGAATCTCCTGTATCCGAGTTGGAAGCGGAATCTGACACTTCTTCCCGGGAGTGAACCGCTGTGACCTGAGCGGCTTGCACTGTGCACTTGACACTTGCGTTCACTCCTACTGAAATGACATACTTCCAGGGCAAACGGCTTAGGCCGTTTGCCCTGCACGCGTGTAAGGAGGAACTAATAAAGTGGATATTTTATCATCTATTATTATGGGTATTATTGAAGGACTGACAGAGTTTTTGCCGGTCTCTTCGACGGGTCATATGATCCTGACGGCTGATCTTCTCGGGTTAAACACGGAGAATGATACGGTCAAAACGTTCGAGGTTATTGTACAGTTGGGTGCTGTGCTGGCAGTTGTCGTATTGTACTGGCGCAGGTTCCTGAGCTTATTCGATTTCAGACGCAGAATCTCGACCCAGCCGCGCCTGAACCTGCTCCATATTATTTTGGCCATGATCCCTGCGGGTGTGATTGGCGTGTTGTTCCGTGATGTAATCAAGCAATACCTGTTTGGCCCTCAAACTGTTCTGTACAGTCTGGTCATCGGAGGCTTGCTAATGATCGCGGCTGAAAAATTCCATCCGCCCATTAAATCGCATACGGTGGATGACATTACGTATAAGCAGGCTTTTACGATTGGCTTGTTCCAGGTCCTGGCTTTATGGCCGGGCTTCTCCCGTTCAGGCTCAACCATGTCCGGGGGCCTATTCGCCCGTGTAAGCCATACAGCAGCCGCTGAATTTACATTTTTAGTTTCTGTCCCAGTCATGCTGGGCGCATCGGGTATTGATATGATCAAAAGTATGGACCATCTGTCCATGAGCGATTTTCCGGTGTTCGCGGCAGGCTTTATCACTGCCTTTATCGTCGGAATGCTGGCGATCAAAACGTTCCTCGGTCTGCTCAAACGCTTGAGCCTGACTTCATTCGCCATCTACCGCTTCGTATTGGCGGCTGTGTTCTTCTTCATTATTTTGTAAACTGTTGTTTGTTGCCGCAAAGCCTTCATGCTTTTCAGCAATAACAGCTTGTTTCGTATGACAAAAAAGGGTTATCCCATGGGCTTGATTTGTCAGCCATGGGATAACCCTTTTTCTATTTCAGCATTTTGCATCATTCATTATTGTTTTGATTCCAACGTGGTCAGGTATTCGGAGATTTGTGCTGGCGTCTTGGCATATTTGCTGTGCAAATGAGCAATTTTTTCGCCGTTACGGAAAACGAGCAAGCTCGGAATTCCACGTACCTGGTTTTCTTCAGCAATCGGCTGGAATTTCTCAGCATCAAGCGCAAAGAAGCGCTTATCTGCATTTTCCTCGATAATGCCACCCATGAATTTATCCAGTGTTTTGCAATCCGGACACCAGGTTGTATCAAATTTTACGACCGTCAAGCCGTCACCGTTAATCAAATCCTGATACTGCTGCTGTGATTCGATGCGTTCCATTTGTTGGTTCCTCCTAAAGTATATTTATGAACGTCTCCATAACCAAATATGGATTATAAACCTGAGCTTATTCTTATATTGTAATGATTCTTTCATATATTGCAACTATGGCAAGTACACGTTCAAAAGTATGAACCAATTTATCGGCTGGCAAATCGCATTTCCGACCGTGTGACGAAGATCCCCTCTGCCCTACCTGTGCTCATATTAACGGTATTGCGCATCATAGCGGTTAGCCCGGCTAATTTGCTGTAGTGCCTCCCGCTCCTGCTTGGATAACGGCGGGATACTGGCTGCTGCGATATTATGCTCCAATTGTCCCCGTGAGCTTGCACCCGGGATGACAGCAGCAACAGCCGGGTGAGACAGGCTATAACGGATAGCTGTCTGCCCCATGCTGCGCTCTGCATTCGTAAATGCCTTTAGTTGCTTGCGTAAGTCCAGCAGCTCTGCCTCTTCGTAGTCCAGATAGCCCTTGGCTACCTTGCCTTCTCCTTCGTCGGTCAATACGCCGCTGGCGACAGGCCCGCGTGCAATGACGCTGATTCCCCGCTTCTGAAGTAATGACAGTACCTCTTCCTCTGCCCGACGGTCCAGCAAGCTATATTGATTCATGACGCTGACGATATTCGAACGCTCGACATATTCACGGATGACGTGAGGACGAATCGAGGAAATGCCATAATAACGGATGACCCCCTCCCTTTTGAGCTGTTCAAAAGCCTCAATCGTTTCGTCGATGGGATCGTCAATCGTCCCACCGTGAAGCTGATACAGGTCGATATAGTCCGTTCCCAGGCGGCGCAGGCTTTCTTTGACCGCAGACAGAATATACTCCTTGGACGGGTCCCACCCCCAGCCCTCTTGGCCCGGCATACGCCGATTACCTACCTTGGTCGCTAAAACAACATCTTGACGCCGTCCACGAATCGCTGCCCCTACAATTTCCTCATTACGTCCGTGATGGTACAAATCCGCTGTATCCAGCAGGTTCACGCCCCGATCCAGCGCTTCATGGATCAGGTAAACACCTTGCTGTTCCTCCGTACCGACCGACATACAGCCCAGGCCAATCTCGCCTACCAGCAAATCCGAAGACCCCAGACGATTTTTCTTCATCTATTGGTTCCCTCACTTTCATTAGCGTGTAACATTAAATTTTGAATATTACTCTATTATACGCAAAAAATAACCCCAAAGGGCATAGAGACTCCACGATCTCCAATCCTTTGGGATTATTGCATAAAGTCCATATTACATTCGTGCTATCGGAACAACCACTTGATGGCCTCGGGGAATTGACGCTGGAAAAAATCCACTCGATGCACCGCATCCTGATCCAGCACGAGAAGAATATCCTTTTCATCAAGTCCCTGTGCCAGTAGCGCTTCACGTGCCTGAAGGGTTAACGAAACCATATCTTTTTGCACATTCGTTTTCCCTTCACCTTCACGTGTCCCGACGGATACGTAAAAATGGTGTGTTCCAGCCGATACAGTTGCAAAAGATGCAGACCGCATGTAATCAATCATACCCGGATACCAATAGGAGCCGGAGATCGAACCGATGCGTCCGAATACATCCCTATACTTGAAGGCAGCATACATGGAAATCAATCCGCCCAACGAAGCGCCGATCATTCCCGTGTGCTCTGACCCGGTTTGCACCGGATACCTTGCCTCGACGTACGGCATCACTTCTGTGACCACGAACGCCAGATAGGCATCCCCGCCACCACCAAAAGCAGGTCTTCCTTCTACCAAAGCCGCCGCCTTCCAAGGTGTATAATCGTCCAGCCGATTCACAGGCTGAATGCCTACCAGCACTACACCAGGCAACTCCCCCGTAGAAAAGGGCCGCTCCAGTTCATTTAATCCGCTTAGAAATAATGAGCTGCCATCCTGCACATACAGCACGGGATACGGCCCGTTATCATTCACAGAAGCAGGAGGTGTATAGATGTGTACAAGATACCCGCCTAATGAAACTTCATCCAGATGACCTTTCATCGTATGCAAATCTCCATCGTGTACATGTTATCCATTACAGCGCGGCATCAATTTCCTTGATCATTTCGGACACGGATTCCAGACCATTACCTGATAAGTACCAGTAGTTCGGGTCAAGATACACAATATGACCGTTTTTAAACGCATTGGTTTTCTTCACCAGCTCGTTTTCAATCGTTTGTTTGCCTGTAACCTGTTCCTTGCCTTCCTCTACCACGACTGCTCCACGGTCAACGACAAAGATGTAATCCGGATTTTTTTGCTGTACATATTCAAAAGAAACCTTTTGTCCATGCGTGGATACTTTAATGCTAGGGTCCACAGGTGTTACGCCCAGAGCGTCATGAATGATACCGAAGCGGGATTGCTCGCCATATGCGCTCAAGCTACCTTCATTCGTCAGAACGATCAGTCCTTTGGCTTTGCTCGCTACAGCCTTGTCATGTACGGCCTTGATGGAGCTATCAATCGTAGCCAGTTCCTGTTTGGCAGCATCCTCTTTGTCGAAAATTTGACCCAGTGTTTCAACGTTTTTCTTAAAGGAATTGATATAATCCTTGGTGTCTACAGCCAACGAAATGGTGGGTGCAATTTTGCTCAATTCTTTGTACGCATCTGCTTGTCTGCCACCGATGATGATCAATTCAGGAGACAGGTCGCTGATTTTCTCGTAATCCGGTTCAAACAGCGTGCCTGCACTTGCATATTTGGAATCTTTATATTTGCTCAAATACGTAGGAAGATCCTGCTGTGCTACCGCCGCAACGTCAACACCCAGCTTATCCAACGTATCCAATGAGCCAAAATCAAAAACAACGACATTTTTGGGATTGACTTTGACTTGGACCGGGTTTTCATCCAGTGCATGTTTGACCGAGATGGTTTTCGATTCCGTTGTTGCAGCAGAAGATGAGCCGTTTCCAGTCGCTTCCTGTGTTGCCGGAGCTGCTTTGCCACAGGCTGACACGATCAGTACCAATGCAAGCACCAGCGTTAAAAACATCATATTTTTCTTCATTTAACATTCCCCCTATGTGAAATAAACGCAAATTTTATGATCCCCGATCTGTTGAATCGGAATATCCATATCGTACAAATCCTTTAATACCTGACTATCAATCATCTCGTCAGCCGTTCCCTGCTTCAGTAGCCTGCCGTCCTTCATCCCCACAATATAGTCCGAATAGCAGGAGGCAAAGTTAATGTCGTGAAGCACGACCAGAATCGTTTTGCCGAGATCATCCACCAAAGCGCGCAGCGTCTTCATAATCTGAACCGAATGCTTCATATCCAGATTGTTCAGCGGCTCATCGAGCAGTATGTATTCCGTGTCCTGAGCCAGAATCATCGCAATAAAAGCCCGCTGCCGCTGTCCACCGCTAAGCAAATCAATATGCTTGTCCTTCATGTCCTCCAGTCCCATGTAGGCCATGGACTGCTCCACCATTTTGCGATCCTCGCTGTTCAATCTGCCCTGGGAATACGGAAAACGGCCGAAGCTGACCAGCTCCTTCACGGTTAAGCGGATGTTGACATCATTGGTCTGTTTTAAAATGGATATCTTCCGGGCCAGCTCCTCACTTTTCGTCAGACTCACGGATTGCCCATCAATCAGGATTTCACCCTCATCGCTGTCTGTCAGACGACTGATCATCGACAACAACGTGCTTTTTCCCGCGCCGTTAGGTCCAATAAAGGAGGTAATGGTGCCTTTCGGTACAGTGACGGATACCTGGTCCACCACATTTTTATTCCCGTAGCGTTTGGATACGTTTTTGACTTCTACCATGATTTATTCTCCCGCAGCAAAAGGTACAGGAAGTACACCCCCCCGATAAAGTTAATAATGACGCTGACCGTTGTCGATAAGTCGAATACTCTCTCTGCCAGCAGTTGGCATCCTGCCAATGCAATGACACTGACACAGATGGAGGCCGGAATAATATATCTGTGCCGATAGGTCTTCATAACTTGATAAGCCACATTCGCCACAATCAACCCGAGAAAAGTAATCGGTCCAACGAGCGCCGTGGAAATGGAGATGAGAATCGCCACGATCACCAGCAACCTTTTAATAATAAAACCGTACGGTAGCCCCAAGTTAATCGCATGCTCTCGTCCGAGCGACAGCACATCCAGATACTTGATGAACCTCCACGCATAAGCGAATACGAGCACAAGAATCACGACGGACAGCCACAGCAGCTCGGTGTTCACATTGCTAAAGCTGGCAAAGCTTTTGTCCTGAATTTTGGCATATTCGTTCGGATCAATCAGCACTTCCATAAAGGTAGATAAACTGTTGAACAGCGTGCCGAACACCAGACCAATCAGTAGAAGTACATAAATCCCGCGTCCGTCCTTGCGAAAAATTAATTTGTACAATAAACCCGCGAACAGCACCATCAGTCCCACAGATAATAAGAAATTCAGCTCTCTGCTGGTCGAAATGAACGGTACAGAGCCAAATGCAAAAACAATGGTCGTTTGAACCAGCATATACAGTGAATCCAGTCCGATAATGCCCGGGGTCAAAATTTTGTTATTGGTAATCGTCTGGAAAATAACCGTTGCAAAAGCAATCGATCCACCTGTCAGGATGAAGGCTGCGATCTTTTTCAATCTTCGTGGCAGCGCGTAGTGCCAGGTATGCGGAAGATCTATAAACACGAAAGCAGCAATCAACAGAAGCGCGGCAGCGGCTAATATGCCGATTTTTAATTTAGGATTCATAGGCCCTTCTCCTCAACAGCAAATACAAGAACAACGCGCTCCCGATCACACCAACCGTAAGCCCTACAGATATTTCATACGGATAAATGATGACCCGTCCCAAAATATCGCAAAAAAGCACAAAGACGGCGCCCAAGGTCGCGGTATGGGCCAAACTTTTTTTCAGATTATCGCCCATATACATGCTGACCAGATTGGGTACAACCAGCCCCAGAAAAGGGATCGTTCCCACGGTCAATATGACTACGGAGGAAACCAAAGCCACGATCACCAGACCAACATTGACGGTGCGCTTGTAATGTACGCCCAAATTTGCCGCAAAATCCTCGCCCATGCCTGCAATTGTGAAACGATTCGCATATATGTACGCCAATGCAACCAAAGGAACACTAAGATACAGCATCTCATAGCGACCACTCATCACCAGTGAAAAATCACCCTGCATCCACGAGGAAATGCTCTGGATCAAATTGTATTTATAGGCGAAAAAGGTCGTCACCGAATTTAAAATGCCCCCGAACATTAAACCGACCAGCGGGATAAATACCGGGTCCTTGAAACGGATTTTATCCAGTATTTTCATGAAAATCAGTGTCCCCGCCAGGGCAAACCCGAAAGCCGTCAGCATCTTCGTCCAAAATCCAGCCGCTCCAAACACCATAATGGCCATCAGCACACCTAATCGTGCCGCGTCCATCGTCCCTGCGGTGGTGGGCGATACAAATCGGTTCCGGGTAAGCTGCTGCATAATAAGCCCACAGATACTCATACTCGCTCCTGCGATGATGATGCTGATCAAACGCGGTAGTCTGCTAATCAGGAGCACCTGCGCCTGATCATTGGTTAAGTGGAACAAATCAAGTGGAGTTACATCATGAACACCGATAAAAACCGAGGCGAAGGCCAGTACCAGAAAAGCCAGTATTAAATAACGCAATTTCATGTTCTAACCAAGGGAGCCTGTTCTCCAACAACCTGTTCCAAGCTTCGGCCCTGTCCTCCCCTCCAATAATGATAATCATTATCAAAAATCAACTAGCATAAATTATATCAGTCATCTCTTATCTGTCAAATTTTTTTGAAATGAATGTAGTATGAAAAAAGTAGGGTAAGCACCTGAATAGCTTAGGAGCAGATGAGCAAAAAAGAGCAATATCCTGTAAAATGGAAATAGAGAATTTGGAGACCCTCTTTTACATTTTTATTGTGAGCGTTTCTTGGAATTCGGGGCTCGATAGCTTGGTTAACCAAAAAACAGGAGGAGAATGATGAATTACATATTAATCGTCGAGGACGATAGCGCCTTGAGTAACGGTATTGTTCTTGCCCTTAAAGAACCTAACAACGTATTTGTGCAAACGTATGACATAGCTGCTGCAAGAGAACAATTGAACGTCACTGCCTTTGACCTGGTGATTCTTGATGTAAACTTGCCGGATGGGAATGGACTCGACCTTTTAACCCATATACGAAAAAAAACAACTATACCAGTCGTCGTACTGACTGCGAATGATATGGAAACAGATATTGTCACTGGTTTCGAACTGGGTGCTGACGACTATATCACCAAGCCTTTCAGTCTCATGGTACTGAGAGCAAGAGTCGGCGTTCAGCTAAAAAGAGCTGGGTATCCACTTTCCGATTCCTTTCAGCTTGATGGTTTTTCTTTTTCTTTTAACAAAATGGAATTTATTAAGAATGGTACGCCCATTGAACTAAGTAAAACTGAACAAAAGTTGTTGCGCATCCTAATCGATAATCGAGGCAATACTGTATCTCGCGATCATTTGATAGACAGCATCTGGACTGATGGAGCTGAGTATGTAGGTGAAAACGCATTGTCTGTTACAGTAAAAAGGCTGCGGGATAAATTGGAGGATTCGCCCTCCTCTCCTCGATACATTAAGACGGTTTATGGTATTGGCTACACATGGGCGGTGAGATAATTTGGCAGCACTTAATTACGTATGTATTGGAATTACCATTACTGCTTTATTCGCTGCTGGGACTGTCATTCTTCTATATCGCAAAAATGTACATAAAACCATGAAAACCATTCAGGTGATGATTGATACCGCAATAGATGGCAACTTTTCAGAGCGTGTTTTCGACGAATCCGTTTTATCTGCAGTAGAGACAAAGCTGGCACGATTTCTTTCCATTTGTACTGTTTCCTCCAAAAATTTACTTGCGGAAAAAAACAAAATAAATGAGCTTATTTCCGATATTTCACATCAAACGAAAACACCATTGGCCAACATCCTGCTTTATTCCCAACTAATTAGCGAATACGAACTATCGCAGGATACCTCCACTTGTGTGAAAGCTCTATCTGCACAGGCCGAAAAGCTTAACTTCCTGATCCATGCATTAGTGAAAACTTCGCGGCTTGAAACGGGGATTATCACAGTAACGCCAAGGCGGGAATCTATTCAAAAGCTCCTTGATGCTGCACTGGAGCAAATTATGCCAAAAGCAGATGCCAAAGGGATTTCAGTTGTTATGGAGGACACAGTTATTCATGCTTGCTTTGATCTGAAATGGACGGCCGAAGCAGTCCACAATATTATGGATAATGCTGTGAAATATACAAAAACCGGCGGGAGCATCATCATAAAAGTGATCGCGTATGATTTGTTTTGCCGGATCGATATTACCGACAGTGGTATAGGGATTGCAGAAGAAGAACAAGGTAAAATCTTTACCCGCTTCTATCGCTCCCCTACTGTTAACTCGCAGGAGGGTGTAGGTATTGGACTGTTTTTAGCTAGAGAAATCATCGCTGCGGAGGGTGGTTACATCAAGGTACGGTCACGCTACGGCAGTGGCTCCACCTTCTCTATTTTTCTTTCTATGGATACTTAATTCTTTCAACACCGTTAGATTTCAGAAAGATTGTAGAAAGATTGATATGATACAGTTTGTATTTGCAGGGCGCCACAAATACAGACTTTATATGGAGGAGAAAGTGTATGGCTCTATTAAAAACTCAGGAGTTGAAAAAGCACTACGGCAACGGGGATACTGCTGTCCACGCTTTAGACGGTGTGAACCTGAAGGTGGAAAGCGGAGAATTTGTCGCCATTGTTGGTACGTCCGGGAGCGGCAAATCTACCCTTCTTCATATGCTGGGTGGACTTGATCGTCCAACAAGCGGAAATGTTATGATTGACGGCAAAGATATTTTTACGTTGAAAGACGAAGAATTGACCATTTTTCGCAGACGAAAGATTGGCTTCGTGTTTCAAAATTACAACCTGGTGCCTGTCTTGAATGTCTACGAAAATATTGTGCTTCCTATTGAACTGGATGGTAAAGAGCCAGACAAAACCCACATAGATAAAATTGTACATACCTTGGGCCTTGACCACAAAATGAATAATCTGCCAAACAATCTTTCCGGTGGACAACAGCAACGTGTAGCCATTGCCAGAGCACTGGCAGCCAAGCCCGCCATTATCTTGGCAGATGAACCCACCGGAAACCTGGACAGTAAAACGAGTCTGGATGTGATGGGATTGATCAAAGTATCCAGCCAGCAGTTCCGCCAATCGATAGTGATGATTACCCACAACGAGGAAATTGCGCAAATGGCAGACCGGATCATCCGAATTGAAGACGGTAAAATGGTCGGCGGTGAAGGTAAATGATCAAGGTTAGAAATAAAAAAGCAATCCGCAGTCTGGCTGATAAGAGTTTCAAAGTGAACAAAACCCGTAACATAATTGCCATTGTTGCCATAGCACTAACCTCATTGCTATTTACAACACTGTTCACTATGGGGATTGGCGCTGTTGAAAACTTACAACGGGCGACCATGCGACAGGTCGGTGGAGATGGACATGCCGTACTTAAGTATATAACGGATGACGAATTTAATCATGTCAAGAATCATCCATTGATCAAGGAAATAGCTTATAACCGTATATTAAGCGATCGAGTTATGAACGATAAATTTCTAAAACGCCATACGGAGTTCTGGTATTACGATGATGTAGGGATGAAGCTTGGTTTTATTGAGCTTAAAGAGGGGCGTAAGCCTGCGGTGGAAAATGAAGTAATCGCAGACTCCAAGACGTTGCAGCTATTGGGTGTTCCACTGGAGGTGGGAGCACCTTTGAGGCTAAAGCTTGACATACGAGGTAAAGAAGTACAGCGTAATTTTATCCTATCCGGCTGGTGGAAAAGCGATCCTGTGGTTAACGTAGGACAAATATTCGCTTCTAAAGCCTATGTCGATGTTCATGCTCAGGAATTACAAAGCAACTATAAAAAGGATCACTTCTATACAGGAACCATTAGTGCATATATGATGTTCGACAACAGCCTTGATTTGCAGGGAAAGCTCAGTAAAGTGATTACCGAAAGCGGGTATTCGCTTGACGAAGATGCACCGAACTATATCGCGAATAATGTAAATTGGTCATACATCTCAACCAATTTTAGTTTGGATACAGACACAATCATAGCGTTAACTTCTGCCCTGTTACTGATCATGTTTACCGGTTATTTGATTATATATAATATTTTCCAAATATCAGTGATGCGAGATATCCGTTTTTACGGTCTCTTAAAGACGATCGGTACAAGCGGCAAGCAGATCCGCCGGATTATTCGCAGACAAGCGCTGATTCTATCAGCGCTAGGAATCCCGATCGGATTGATAGCAGGTTTTTTTATTGGTAAATCGCTCGTGCCTTTTATCATAAATATGAGTGTGTTTAACGGTACCGAGATAGCGGTATCCCCTAACCCATGGATTTTTGTCGGATCTGCTCTGTTCGCTCTCATTACCGTAATGATCAGCACTTTCAAACCCGGCAGAGTTGCGTCATCCGTATCGCCGGTAGAAGCAGTAAGATACACAGGCGGGGTAAACAAGAGCAATGGTAAGCTGAAAAAATCAACCGGAGGCGCAAAAATCCACCTCATGGCTCGTTCCAATTTGGGACGCAATAAAAAACGCACCGTTTTAGTGGTTATGAGTCTTTCTTTAAGTTTGGTTCTTCTGAATACAGTATTCACACTATCTCAGAGCTTTGATATGGATAAATTTTTATCCAAATTTAATGATACCGATTTTCTCATTGCTCATGCTGAATATTTCCAGGTTCCCAGCAGTTTCAGCGGCCATGAAAATGAGACCACTGAAAGTTTTATTAAGGCTGTACAGGCACAACCAGGCTTTGAAGAAGGCGGCCGATTGTACGGTGATCCAACAGCTTTCACGGCTGAGAATACAAAGGGAATTACGGATGATACCCAGAACACTGACGCTCGCGGCAACTTCCTTGTAGAAGTGTATGGGCTGGAAGATTTACCCCTGCATCGGCTGCAATTGATTGATGGTGAACTTGATTTTAAAAAACTAGCTTCCGGTAGGTATATCCTGGAGGGAGTCGAACTGAATGACAATGACAAGCCTTACATGGAATTCATTCATCATAAAGTGGGAGAAAACGTTACTTTGCAAAGTTATGTGAGAACAGCAGATGCTCCACTGGATAGAGAGTATATAACGCAAAAGTTTACAGTACTTGGCCATGTGGGTATCAAATCTACCAATTCGAATCGCCTTTATACTGGCTATAACCTCTACCTCCCTGCGGATATATACAAGTCACTTGTAAAACAGCCCGCTGTAATGAGTTATGCCTTTAATGTATCCTCATCTCAAGAAGCGTCCATACAGAACTTTTTGAAGCGCTACACTGAAACAATCGAACCGATGATGAACTACGAATCCAAAATCACATCACGGGACGCTTTATCAGGTATGCAAACCACCGTTGAGATGATCGGCGGCCTGCTCAGCTTGATTATTGGCCTGATTGGTATCCTGAACTTTATAAATGCGATTTTAACCAGCATACTGACCCGCCGCAATGAATTTGCTATGCTGCAGAGCATAGGCATGACCAAAAAGCAACTGCGGGGAATGCTGATTTATGAAGGGTTATATTATGTTTGGGCTACTAGCCTAACCTCTATTCTATTGGCAGTTCTATTTTCTATTTTGATTGTGAAACCGTTTTGCAACTTGCTGTGGCTTTTAAGCTATCACTTTATAATCTGGCCACTTCTAGTCTTATTGCCTTTACTATTATTGCTTGGGATACTTATTCCAGTAGCGGTCTATTCTATGAACGACAAACAAAGTATAGTGGAGCGGCTTCGAGAATCGGAGTAGATTTACCGAGAAAGTCCATAATACCAGTGGGAATAATAAAAAGATGACTCCTGATCAATTCAGAAGTCATCTTTTATGCTTAGAATGGTCTTTTTTACAGAACGTTACGGCCTCCACTCTTCCCGTAAAAGCCCCATTCGGATCGAATCATAATACTTTCCATTATAATATCTGCACTTGCGAAGCCGGGCCTCCAAGGTCATCCCCAGCTTCTCCCCAACCTTCATCATCCGATGGTTTCCTGACCAGGTTGTAAAGCCTACTCTTACTAGAGGTAGTGTATTAAACAAATGCGTGATCCACAGTCGCAATGCTCTGGTACCAAACCCACCGCTCCAATACTGCGAATCATAAATGCCAATTCCCATTTCAAGCCATTGGGAAGGCTTATGCTCCCAATAATAGCTCACTGATCCAATGACCTTACCTTCCACTTCAATGAGCCAAAAGTCATCTTGCCCGATTCGCTTTTCCTTATCTTTTAAATAATCATCAAAAGAAAGTGTCTTATGTTCATAATAAGGTGCATCCCATTGCTTCCATTCCGGTGCTTCTTCTCTATAAGTTAACGTCCAAAGAGCCTGTAAGTCTTCTTCTGTAACGGGCCTAATGGTTAAATCCTTATCCGTATACAACGAACACACTCCTTCTAAATAAATTCCCAATCTGCTTTTAAGTATTTATTTTACATGAATATGCATTATTTTGTATTTCTTTTCCCCAACAGTTCTTGGAGCCAGGATACGTAATTTGAGTTGACAATCGCTCCAAAATCATATATCTTAATATCAAGACAATAAATATTAAGCAACGTTTACTACTGTTCATTTCGCTTTTACATGCTAATCATATAAAACCAAGGAGGACAATGACATGAAACTGTTAGGATTGCATCACGTTTCGGCGATTACAGCGGCGGCGGCTAAGAATGTTGATTTTTATACTCAGGTAATGGGTCTTCGACTCATTAAGAAAACGGTGAATCAGGATGATGTGAGCGTTTATCACCTCTTTTATGGAGATGAGCGCGGAACGGCTGGTACCGAAGTCACTTTCTTTGAAATCCCACATGCGGGGCAAACTCGTACGGGGAATAACAGTATTTCGGCGCTTTCCCTGCGGGTACCGAATGACAAGGCACTGGATTACTGGAAAGACCGTTTCGAGCAATTGGATGTAAAACATGGTGAAATTACGGATCAAGCGGGACGTTTGGCGCTTTCGTTTGAGGATTTTGAAGGGCAGCGCTTCTTCCTGGTTTCGGATGAGCATGACAACGGAGTGCGAGGCGGCACGCCTTGGGAGAAAAGCCCTGTTCCTGCTGAATACGGCATCGTCGGACTTGGCCCGGTTCATCTGACCATTCCAAAAGCGGAGAACACGATCCTCATTCTGGAACAGGTGATGGGCTTCCGCAAAAAGGGTTCCTATCCTTCCCCTGTTGCCGGACAACCGGATGTAGTCATCTATGAAACAGGTGCAGGTGGTACCGGAACTGAGATTCATCTGGAAGAACGCAACGACCTCCCACAAGAGCGACCAGGACGCGGCAGTGTGCATCATGTAGCCTTCCGTGTTGAAACCGAAGAAGAGCTCAAACAATGGGTAGAACGTATTAGTCAGCTGCAAATTTCCAACTCAGGCTTTGTAGATCGTTTCTATTTCCGCTCCTTGTACTTCCGCGAGCCAAACGGCATTCTGTTTGAATTGGCTACCGATGGACCTGGCTTTGATACCGACGAGGAATTGGAGTTTCTAGGAGAATCTCTGTCACTGCCTCCATTCTTGGAGTCGCGCCGTGCATCAATTGAAGCCAATCTCAAACCGCTCAACACCAAACATTAATAGGGGTATTTGCTTTAAAATCACACAAAGCCGGGACTTCTACATCATGTAGAGGTTCCCGGCTTTTTTCGTGCAACTGCCCTGCTTTCATTTAAAAAAAGCATCTCATCTGCAAGCTTCCAGCTTTGACAGGTAAGCAAAATGCCCTTTTTAGTTATGCTTACAGCTTTTTATCATCCACACTGTTCAGCCATTCTTCAATTTCTCCGATTACAGAGGCGATACATCCATCCTGGAACGGCGAGATCAGACCAGCCAGCTCAACCAAACCGGTAAAAGAACGACTTCCCCCGGCACGGCACAGCTTCAAGTAATCTTCCCACGCAGCTTTTCGGTCGATGCTCATACGTTTCCAGAATTGGAATGCGCACAATTGTGCGAGTGTGTAGTCGATATAGTAGAACGGAGATTGGAAAATATGTCCCTGCTTATGCCAGAACCCGCCCTGCTCCAGATACTCGTTGCCTTCATAGTCCAAATGCGGTTTATACTTGCGTTCAATGGAGCGCCATGCGCTTTTACGTTCGGCTGGCGTCCAGTCTGGATGTTCATATACTGCATGCTGAAATTCATCCACAGCTACGCCGTAAGGGACAAACAACAACGATGAGGACAAATGTTCAAAGTGATATTTATCCGTATCGTCCTCGAAGAACAGCTTCATCCAGGGCCATGCAAAAAACTCCATACTCATGGAATGAATTTCAGCCGCCTCCATGGTTGGCCAGTGGTATTCGGGGATTTCAAAATGCCGACTTTCGTACACCTGAAAGGCATGGCCCGCTTCATGCGTCAACACATCGATATCACCGGATGTACCATTGAAATTGGAGAAAATAAACGGCGTGCCAAACTCGCTCAAAAATGTGCAGTAGCCTCCGCTTTGCTTGCCTTTTTTGCTAGTCAGGTCCATCAACCCACGTTCGATCATAAAGCTGAAAAATCCATGTGTTTCCGGTGAAAGCTCCTCATACATACGCGCTCCATTACGAATGATCCACTCCGGGTCGCCTTTGGGTGTAGGATTGCCTGACAAAAAGTTAAAGCCTTCATCATAATAGCGAAGCTGATCCACTCCGATCCGCTCGCGTTGGCGTTCCTTGAGCTTTGTTGCCAGCGGAACGATATGTTTCAGCACTTGTTCGCGAAAATTGGCAACCATAGTGGCGTTGTAATCGGTACGACCCAAACGGGCATAGCCCAGCTCTACAAAGTTATCGTAGCCCAGCTTGTGCGCCATGCGCGTGCGTACCTTAACCAGTTCATCGTAAATTCGATCCAGCTCGTCCTCATGCTCGCTCATAAATTGATACTTGGCCTCGGAGGCCTGTTTGCGTGTCTCCCGGTTTGTAGCCATTTCAAAAGGCAGAAGCTGCGACAATGTACGTTCTTCTCCCTCGAACGGGATCTTCGCCGAAGCAATCAATTGGGAGTATTCGGAGGTCAGCTTATTTTCCTGCTGCAAATCCTCAATAATATCCGGGTGGAACGACTTGAGTGATACCTCGGCAATACTGAAAAGCTGGCTGCCCCACTGGCTCTCTAGCTCGGCTCTGAACGGCGAGTCTACCAATGCACGATAGTAATCGGTTACATACTCCTGAATGACTGGCATGAAATCATCAGCATACTCTTGCTCTGCTTTGTAAAATGTGTCCTCCGTATCAATGGAGTGCCGAACCTCTACTAATTGCAATTGCGTTTCCACGTTACTGCGCAGCTTATTAATGGCATGAATAACTTCATTTTGACGCTCTACGCTGTCCGCTTCACGAAACTGCTGCAAAAGCGTTTTAAACCGCTGTTCAATTTCAGCTTGCTCTGGTCGGGTATAAGCCATTTGGCTGAATAATGTCATTGCTTCGAGTCCTCCCTAAATTTAATAAATCTGATGCTTATTATACAGTACGACTAGAGCAAACTGGAAGATATAATTCCAAAAAAATACAACGTCAAAAACCGCAATACCAAGTATTGCGGCTTAAAGACTCTAGCCTAAACGCTAACGATCGGAGATGCACTGCCTAATGCAGCCATTTGAGGAGTTTGCAAAAATCCAATAAGCGACTTCCAATGAATAATGTATAGATCGAAATGGTCTAGTTCGTCTATATATTGCACTTTGGAGCGACTGGAATCGAATTTTGCAAAATCCTGATTTTATAAGTGCATTCAGCTTTAGTGATTTTGCAAACGATGTGCCGCATGCAGAGTCGGGCCGACGAATTCGTTCAGCTTGAAGCTGCCTTCAATCGCCTGTGTAATGAATTTTTTGGCCTGATCCACCGCTTCACGTACAGTCAGCCCTTGGGCCAAGCCAGCCGTTACCGCTGCCGAAGTTGTACAGCCTGCACCATGGGTGAAGCTTGTTTTCACAACATCCGCCTCGAACCAGTCGAAGGTAATTCCGTCATAAAGCAGATCCATCGCTTTACCTGCACGGATTTTGCCACGGTCCTTAATCAGCACGTGCTTCGCCCCGCGCTCATGGATAATCGCCGCTGCTTGCTGCATCTGTTCCAGCGTCGTAATTGGTCCGTTCTTCGCCAGTTGCGAAGCCTCGAATAAATTCGGCGTGACCAGATCAGCGCCCGGAATCAAAAATTCCAGCATCGCTTCTGTATTTTCCGGCTGAAGCACTTCATCCGTACCTTTGCAGACCATAACCGGATCAATAACGACCCGTTTAAGATCATGCTTGCGCAGATGGCTGGCAACCAGTTCAATAATATCAACGGAACCGAGCATACCCGTTTTCATCGCGTCAAAGCCAATACCTTCCAATACCGTACGCAGTTGTGCTTCTACCACATCCAACGCAACAGGATATACAAGATGGTCCCACGTTTTGGGTTCCATCGCAACTACGGTTGTCAATACAGTCATTCCATATACGCCAAGCTCCTGAAAGGTTTTCAGGTCTGCCTGAATACCCGCGCCGCCGCTGGTGTCGGAGCCGGCTATCGTTAATGTTTTGGGAATCGTCATTTTCACATGCTCTCCTTCACTTACTGTGCTGCATTTATCCTAATCCCGCATGGGAAACTTGTCAACGCACAATGCGTTCTTCCTATGCTAAAAGTCACAGAAAAGAGTAGAATTAAAAAACGAGAACGTTCCCTTTTGACCAGGAGCATCCTCGCTAGAGTGGGATATATATTATGAATTCCAAAGATTACAAATACCCGCCGGTGCTGTGATCATAGGCATGATTCTTTTCATTTTCACGCACGCCCAGGCAAAACTTCTGATACGAATGCTGCTGTTCCGGGGTAGCGAAATTCCGATGCTGCTCAAACAAAACCATGCAACCGATAATATGTTCAGTATAGCTATTATCCACAGACAACTGTAAGCAATGCAGTGTTTGCCCCAGTCCCTCCGCATAATCACCCTTTCGAAAATGATATTCGGCATACACCTTACAAAAGGAGGCGAAGCGGAATGCATTAAAATGCTTGCGGTAGTGAGTGTCCCATTGATCCGGTGCAAGCTCCCAGAAGCTCTTGAGTTGCTGGCTGAATAGTCCCAGCTCGGCATCCACAAAGTAACCGAACCTGTTCGCTGATTCAAGCAGCGTATTCAAGCCTTCCAGCGTTTCGTCCGGATGCTCGCGCAAATACGTAATATATTCATAAATTGCAGAGGTATTGCCCATTTTAATTTCGATACAAAGCCGATTGCCTTGAGCATACACACGATGCATGTCCACTACTTTCTGGCCTTCCTCATCCAATCCTTCAAACCAGCTCAAATCTGCATACCCATCAATCCATTTCTTGGATTCCTCATACCTGCCCTGAAACTCATAGCAGCTGGCCTTGAGCAGATGACCCTGTGCATAATAGTAAACAAGCGGTTTGAGCAACTCCAGATGCTCATCTCCAAAGCGGTTCCGATTGCGGTATAGCGCATGAGCCAATTCTCGCAGCTCGTCCGCATACATTTCCATCTCGGACCATTGCATTTTTAACGCAAACACTTGAGATAGCATATGTAAGCCTTCCAATGCATAAGTTTCCGGCAACCGACTACGGTACAAGTGGAATTGCACAGCAGCCTTCAAGCTCCGCTTGTTATCCTTAATCTGAATCTGGAATATACGGAAATAGCTGATCGCTAACCGCTCGGAGTGGGTATACTTCTCACTCTCGATGACACAATTGTACAGAAGCATGGCCGCTTCATATCTCTCGTCCTCAAACATCGCTTCTGCGGTATCAAAAATAGCCGGAATGTTCGATAAATCATCCATCAGATAGTCAAGCACACTGCAAATACATTCCAGCTTGTTCAGCTCCGAACAACGGAGCAGAAACGGACGCAACCTCCTCCAGTGCGGTAAGGAATGAATAAAACATTCATCCACATACATCTCGAACAAGGCCCCTTCTTCCAAACCCATAGCCCCGGTAATCAGATCAAGCTGATTTACTGAAATCGGCCGTGGGGGATTCCGGTTAAGTATACCGCTAAGTGTACCCGGATTTACTTTGGAAGCGTCTGCGAAACATTGCATGGAAATACCTTCACGCTGAATATACTTTTCAATTTCTGCACGAATCGTGGTGTTTTTTTCCAAAGGGACACCCCCTCCATCAAATGATGGTGACTTTTTCATTACCTTTTAAACCAAAATTTGTTTAATCAAAGTATATGTCTAATCATAACGGAGGTCAATAACTTAAACGCGACTCAGGACATATAAAATTACGAATTTCGTACGATTTCAAATGATCCGTGTGCAAAAAGACCGCCCCCGGAGGGACAGTCTTTGCTTAACATATGATGCCATAGGCTCATACAGAATGGAAATTAGTTCGCTTTGGTCAGTGTTATGGTTGCTTTATCACTGCCCCCAGGTTACATTCCAGCCTGACAATTCGGTAATAAAGCGAAGCGGCACAACGGTTCTGCCGTCTTTGTTTACCAGAATGTTAGCGTCCGCCTTTTTCTGTGTTCCGTTCACGTCGACAATGTTTTTGCCTACCCAGAATTTCAGTGTATCGTTCCCGGCTTTCACCCATACCATTAGCGTTTTTGCATCCCATTTCACTTGAGCTCCAATACCTTCACCGAGGTAACGCAAAGGGATGTATGTCTTACCGCTCCATATGAACGAAGTGGTGTCCATTTGTGTCGTTTTATCGTTAATTTTCAGCGTATGGCTATCCACTTTCATCCAGACAGTCGTTATGCCGCTGGCATTCATCTTATCGGATGGAGCAGGAGCTACGGGTTCCGATGGTGTAGTTGGTTCAACAGACGCAGATGCAATTTCTTCTGCAAATTTGTCTATTTTGCGTCACAATCGCATTACTCAATACCTTTCCTACGCCAAACATGAATTTAAAGCCTTCACGGTTGGTTTGAATGAAGCAATCGCTGGCTGCATGTCCAAAGCATTCTGGTCAAGTGCCTTAAAGGCTGCGTCTGCATCTTTGGAGCCGTCGTACACCTTGGTCATCGCGATTACAGCTAATGCAAAATGCTCGGATAACAGATGATCCAGACTCGCTCTCAGTTCAATGGCTGGAGTCGCAACGGATGGCTTGCTGAGGTTGACTGTGGTTGGTGTGGCAGCAGCACCTGCTACTCCCCGGAATCACCAAAGACAAGCTGAGGACCGGAGCGATCCATTTTTCATTTTTTTCAATTTCATATTGTATTCACTCCCTCGTTGGATATGTTGTCATGTGTTGCTTACATACCGTATAACGGGGGAGCTTTCCGTTTGGATCACTTTAAATTTAAATTTTTTTCAAAAAAATTCAGGATCGCCCGAAATCCAGAGCAAATTTGGCGTATCCCTCTGCGGTTAATCCTTCATAAAGCAACTCTGAATGGGCTTTGGCGGCATCCGTTGCTTGCGGTGAGGTCAGGAACGTCACATGCGGGCGACCCGGCCATGGCGCGAGGGACCAGTGACCATCTGCTTGGGGCGTCAACGTCTTCATATGCCGTACATATTCGGTTAACACATGCCGATTCTCATCCGGTGAAGCGAGTACGATGCGTTCCCGGCCCGGATTGACCAATGTAGAGGAAAACGCGCGATAGTTGTTCGTGACGACCAAATAGCTTCGCTGCATATCCAATGGTTCTCCATCCAAGGTCATATGCAGGATTCTGTGCGCACTCGCCTCCTTCAATATTCCGGCAGCATCATATCTGGCGGGCTGCGTCACATCAATCTGGTACCTGATCCCGTCGATAATATCAAAATTAAAGCTCGGAAAATCCGGATCAATCAGCTCTTGCTCCTGTTCTGCATAAGGATCAATTTGTTGGAATTGTCCGGCAGACCATTCGAGCCATTCCCGAATTTCTCCCCCGGTCAGCCGAACGACATGCAGTGTGTTTGGAAAATTGTACAGATCGGCGATATGCTTGATCGCCAAAGTCCCCGCCGGAATATCGGTATAATACGAGGGGCCGTATCTGCCGCCTGTTTTAAAGGGAGCCGCTGCCGACAAAACGGGCAGACCTTCGTACTCACTCCCCTGCATCTGCTGCTTCACATACCAAATTTGCGCGTCGTTCACGAGTTGAACGGAAGCATCGTCCATCACCTGGGCAAAAAAGCTGTTTACTGCTAACGTCGTCTGGCCAACAGGTGCGCGAATATAGTCCAGCGTTCCGGCATGCTCTTCCGCAACCGCCTGCTGAATGGCAGCATCCGGCTGCACCAGCGCTTGCTTACGTACCGAATCATACACCGGACGTACCTCCGCAGAAGAGGCAGCCACTTGCCACGTTCCATCCATAAGAGTCAGGTCCAGATCAATGATACCCAGATGATCTCCCCAAAAGCCCGGCTCCACCGCCGGAATATCATGGATGGTGCCTCGCTCCGCGTCCACACCCGTTTTACCAACGAACGAAGGGCCGGGGAATACTTTATGTGCATGACCAAACAGAATCGCGTCAATTCCTTCCACCCTGCTCAGATGCAGCACCGCATTTTCCATATACGGCATTTCAGGAATATCTTCAAAACCCGCGTGAGGCATGGCAATGATCAGGTCGGCTCCCTCGGACTTCATTTGTGGAATAAACCGTCTCGCGGTCTCCAGCATATCCTTGACGATGATTTTCCCTTCCAGCCAAGCCTTGTCCCATTGCATAATTTGCGGAGGCACAAAGCCGATAATCCCCACCTTCAACAGATGCTCGAAGCCTGCTTCATCCTCCACCGTCTTGTCCAGTATCAGATAAGGTGTAAAGTAATTTCGTTCTTTTTCCACGACTGTATGGCTATCTGTAAAAATATCCTTCTCTGTATCTATATCTGTATCCGCCTGAATATAGATGTTGGCATTGATATAAGGAAACTTGGCTCCTTGAAGGCAAGTCTGCAAATATTCCAATCCATAGTTAAATTCGTGATTCCCGATATTGCCCGCTTCGTACCCAAGCAGATTCATCGCTTTGTAGGCAGGGTGCACGGCGTTCGGGTCCTGTTGGAGACGTTGTACTGCATAATCCCCCATCGGATTGCCTTGAATAACATCCCCGTTATCCAGCAGCAGGTGGTTGGGTACCTCGGACCGAGCCACCTGGATTAGACTGGCTGTTTGCGCAAGACCGTACTGCAACGTTTCCCGATCCGTATAATAATCGTAATTCCACAAGCTGACATGCAGATCGGTCGTAACCATAACACGGAATTTCACCCTCACAGGACATAGCGTCTGCTGTTGTACCTCTTTATTGATATCTGAAATATCCAATCCTGTTCTCTCCCTTAGCTTCGGTCATAGAGCTTGAACAAGTCTAACAAGGTACTGTTAAGAGAATGTTAAATGAATAGAAATGAGAGAGTATAAGATATATTTTACATACTTTTTACCAAAGTCAGGAATGGTTTTTACCCTAGCGACCGGACTAGCTGTTAAGATTCTGTTTGTCACAGAATTTACAGACTTTTTCAATTTTTCGTTATTACTATTTTTAGGGGGAAATTATTTTGTTTAAAAAAGCACTGACCTTGTGCATGACTTTCACACTGGCTGCGGGTCTCGCAGCATGCGGCTCCAATGCGAGCAATAACAACAGCGCGTCCACTCCAGGCACAGATGGCACGAAAAGCGAAAGCACAGCCTATGTTCCTACAGAGTTAAAAGTACAGTTCGTTCCTTCCCAAAATGCAGATACGCTCGAAGCTAAAGCCAAGCCACTCGAAAAGCTGCTGGGCGACAAGCTCGGAATTCCGGTGAAAGTAACCGTTTCTCCTGACTATAACACGATTGTGGAAGCCATGTCTTCCAAACAGGTAGATGTAGGTTTCCTTCCACCGAATGCCTATGTTCTGGCACACGATAACCGTAAAGCAGCCGATTTGCTGCTGCAAGCCCAACGCTACGGCATTGATGATGCCACAGGCAAGGACACAACTGAAAAAGTAAACTTTTATAAATCGATGATCGTGGTGAAAAAGGATTCTCCGATCCAAAGCCTGGCTGACCTGAAAGGCAAAAAAGTCGGCTGGCAAAATGTAACCTCCTCCGCAGGCTATGTGTATCCCGCAGCAGAGCTGAAGAAAGCTGGTGTGGACCCGGACACGGATGTGCAGGGCGTAACGATCAAAGGCCATGATGCCGCTATCCTAGCGCTGCTGAACGGTCAGGTTGATGCTGTAGCTGTTTTCCAGGATGCCCGCAATACGGTGAAGAAGGAAATTCCGGATGTATTCGAAAAAACACGCGTCATTCATTACACCGCTAAAATTCCGAATGACACGGTCAGCGTTCGTTCCGATATGGATCAGGCGTGGAGAGACAAAATCAGTCAAGCCTTTATTGATATCGCCAAAGACCCGGAGGGCGGTCAAATCATTAAAGAAATTTATACGCATGTAGGCTATGAAAAGGGCGACGATAAAAACTTCGATTCTGTTCGTGAATATGCCGAAGCCGTCGGCCAAGCAGTTAAGTAATAGGAGCAAACGCGTAATTGTAATGAAGCAGTAGCTACGAAACAGGCTTTACGAATGACAGGGCAGCACCGTCCATGTATTCATGGCGGTGTTGTTTTCATTCCACCCCATCGGGGGGAGAAAGTTGGGAGCATATGATCGAATTCCGCAATGTATCGAAAACATACCCGAACGGCACCAAAGGGCTGAACAATATTAACCTGACGATTAAAGAGGGTGAAATGGTCGTCATTGTCGGCTTGTCTGGTGCGGGCAAGTCCACTCTGCTGCGTTCCATTAATCGACTGCATGACATTACCTCCGGCGACATTGTCGTGGGCGGCAGGTCTGTCACATCTGCCGGAAGCAGCGAGCTGCGCCGCATTCGCCGTGATATCGGCATGATTTTTCAGAGCTTCAATCTGGTCAAGCGTTCCACCGTACTCCGTAACGTGCTTTCCGGTCGGGTCGGCTATCATTCGACGCTTCGGACCATCCTCGGTCTCTTTCCGAAGGAGGATATCGAGCTGGCACTAACCGCGCTGGAACGCGTGAACATTCGTGAAAAAGCCTATAGCCGGGCCGATGAGCTGTCCGGCGGGCAGCAGCAGCGTGTATCCATTGCCCGTGCTCTGGCGCAGGAGGCCAAGATCATTCTCGCGGACGAGCCTGTCGCATCGCTTGATCCGCTGACTACCCGCCAGGTCATGGACGACCTCCAGCGGATCAACCGTGAAATGCAGATTACAACCATCGTTAATCTGCATTTCATTGATCTGGCGCGCGAATATGCGACGCGGATCATTGGATTGCGTGCCGGAGAGGTCGTCTTTGACGGCACGCCGGAGGAAGCTACGGATGACGCCTTCGCGGAAATCTACGGCCGGGCCATCAAGCATGATGAGCTGCTGGGAGTCGGATCATGAAGCCTGACTCTACTGAGCGGACGCTCTCTTCGACGCCGCCGTCACCACAAGCCGGACCGCCGCAGCCGCAGCAATCCAAGCCGTCCGCAGGGCCGCCCCTACCGGGGCGTTACAAGCGTTACGCCACCTGGATGATCTTTATCGTGGTGCTGGTGGCCTGTTCCATTCATACAGATGCTACGCCTTACCAGCTAATCGTCGGCTTGCCGGAGATGGGCAAATTGCTGGGCGAAATGTTCCCGCCTGACTGGAGCTACCTGCCCACCATCTGGAAGCCGATGCTGGAAACCATCCAGATTGCCATTGTGGGCACGACGCTGGGTGCGCTGCTGGCTATTCCCGTTGCCCTGCTGTGCGCCTACAATGTCATGCCGCGCAAGCTGATCTCGCTGCCGATGCGCACGATCCTGAACCTCGTGCGGACGGTTCCCGATCTGCTGTTCGCCTCCATCTTTGTGGCGGTGTTCGGCATCGGGCCGTTCGCAGGGATGCTCGCCCTGCTCTTCTTCTCCTTCGGTATCATTGCGAAGCTGACGTTCGAGGCCATTGAAGCCATCGATCCCGGCCCGCTGGAAGCCATGACCGCCGTTGGCGCGAGCCGCATTCAGGTGATTGCCTTCGGTGTCGTACCGCAGGCATTGCCCTATTTTGTGTCCTACTTGCTGTACACCTTTGAGGTCAATGTGCGCGCAGCATCTGTTCTGGGACTGGTCGGCGCGGGCGGTATCGGCCTGCTGCTCGACCGTTCGCTTGGCCTGTTCCGGTATGATCGGGCAAGCATCATCATTCTACTGACCCTCGTCATCGTTTTGGCGATTGATTACGGCAGTAACATGCTACGGAGGAAACTATTATGAATGATTCCACACTTCGCAGACCTCTTCGCTCCAGACTGCGTTTATGGGCGATAGCCATTCTGCTGATCATCATTTATATTTGGGCTTTCCGTGGGATGCAGTTCGAAGGATTGCAGGGAACCGCCAAAAACGTCTCTCTCGCTATACTGGACGGCTTTCTTCATCCTGACTGGTCATTCGTGTACATTCCTGAAGGAGAGGACTTGCTGCGCGGGCTGCTGGATACGCTGGTTATCTCCGTTCTTGGAACCTTCGTATCCGCGTTCATCTGTCTTCCATTTGCCTTCTGGGCATCCAGCAATATGACCCGTTTGCGCCCCTTGTCAGGCAGCGGTAAATTTGTACTCAGCGTCATTCGGGTATTTCCTGAAATGATCGTCGCGATCCTGTTCATCAAGGCCGTAGGCCCCGGCTCATTTGCGGGTGTGCTTGCCCTCGGTATTCACTCCATCGGCATGCTGGCAAAGCTATTTTCAGAAACGATCGAAAGTGTCGATCACGGACCGCAAGAAGCCTTGATCGCCTGTGGTGCCAACCGTTTGCAGGTGATTTTCTTCGCCGTGCTGCCGCAGGTGATTCCACAGTTCCTTTCGTATTCGCTCTACCGTTTTGAAATTAACATCCGTTCCGCTACCACGCTAGGTCTGGTCGGGGCAGGCGGTATTGGTACGCCGCTGCTGTTTGCGCTCCAAATGCGCAACTGGAACCGTGTAGGTGTCATTTTGCTGGGCATTGTGGTCCTGATCATCTTAACGGATTTAATTTCCGGCTGGCTGCGCAAGCGGATTGTATAATCAACAAGATTGAAAATGCCAAAAAAGCCTCTCCTGTGTAAAAGGGACAACATTACGCTCCCATTACTCAGAAGAGGCTTTTTAGATTCATCAAATGGCCGCTACCTCGTCCATCACCCGCCGAATTTCCTCTGCTGTATTGTAAAAATGCGGAGCCATGCGGATCACATCCTTCCGTGCCGAAACGATGATATTTTGTTTTCTCAAATGCCTCTCAACCGCCGATGCATCGGCTACCTCAACAGCGATGAGGCTAGGTAAAGCTCCTTCCCCGGAAGGCAAACGTATGCTTAACCCTTTGCGGCGGCCATACTCCATAGAAAATTCCAGCAATTCGCTCATATACGCCTGAATGTCCGTGACCCCGATTTCCAGCAGCAGCTTTAAGGTCGCATTGGCGGCAAAGATACTAATGAATGAAGGCAATCCCGTCTCAAAGCGTCGGGCTCCTGCCGCCGGAACCGAGCGTGTAATATCAAACCGGGAAGCGGCTTCCTGTCCGAGCCATCCGGTAAGTTTGGGCTTGAAGCAGTCTATCCAATCGTTGCTTACATAAAGAAAAGCGACTCCCGGAATCCCCAGCATATATTTGCGGGCTCCTGCTACCAGAATATCCACGCCCATCGCTTTTACATCCATAGGTATGATTCCCGCAGACTGATAGGCATCTACAAACAGCAACGCCTGATTTCGGTGAGCCACATCCGCCATAGATTTTAGATCCTGCTGGAATCCGTTGGTGTAGTTCACATGGGACACCATAACAAGTGCAGTGTTTTCGGTAATGTGTTCCTCGTACTGCTGCAAAGTAACCTCACCATGCATGGAGGGGATACAATGAATGTGCTCACGGAATTGGTCCTGCGCTTGCCAGATGTGCCCTACGGTCGGAAAGTCAGTATCTGCGTACACAATACCTTCTTTTCCCGATACATAAGGAAGTGCAGTTGCCACCCCGGCAATCGCCTCGGAGGCTGAGGACAGCACCGCAATCTCGTCAGGCTCCGCCCCGATCAGTTTGGCAAAATGTCCTCTGGCCTCCTCCACCCGTGCCATAGACAAGTCGCCGTTATGCCCGTGTTGCAGCAAGCTTCGATGGTATTCCTCGATTGCGGCAGACACTGGCCTTGATATGGCTCCTTGGGAGCAGCTCCCTAGATGAATATGTGAGGACAGCACTGGAAATAGCTGACGGTAGGACTGAAACGGATGTTTCATAATTCCCTTCGCTCCTCTTGGGCACAGCTACGTGCCTTGATATGATCATTTTATTATCCATATAAGTCATCTTAGAACAAGGGTCTCCCTTCCCATCTTATCGCCAAACATCGACGATAGACGCGAAGAGAGACCCTGTGGAATCAAGCACGTTCCTGCGTTTCATTAATGAACCCGTTTGCGCCCAAACCAGCTTTTAAGCACCAAGGTGGCTAGAGCCAGTAACAACAGCAGCGAAGCCACCGCAAAGGATGCCGAGAACTGATATTCGTTATACAAAATTTCCACATGGAGCGGCAATGTGTTCGTCTCTCCACGGATATGTCCCGAAACGACCGACACCGCCCCGAATTCACCCATCGCTCTCGCATTACACAAAATAATGCCATACAGCAGACCCCATTTGATATTCGGCAGCGTCACCTTCCAGAAAATACGCCAGCCGCGTGCGCCCAGCGTAACCGCCGCTTCTTCCTCCTGGTGTCCCTGATCCTCCATTAGCGGAATCAGCTCCCGCGCTACAAAAGGAAACGTGATGAACAGCGTCGCCAATATAATCCCCGGTAAGGCAAAAATAATTTTGATATCATGCTCATCCAGCCACGGCCCAAGCCAGCCCTGTGCGCCGAATACCAGCACATACATCAATCCGCCGACAACAGGAGAGATGGCAAAGGGCAGATCAATCAAGGTGACCAGCAAGCCCTTGCCGCGAAATTGAAACTTTGTAATCAGCCAGGCGGCGGCTACGCCAAATACCGTATTCAACGGTACTGTTATCGCCGCCACCAGCAGCGTCAGCCGCAGCGCCGACATGGCGTCCGGGTCGCGTAACGCTTCAACATATACGCTCCAGCCCTGCTTGAGCGCTTCGGTAAGTACGACGATCAGCGGCAGTATCAGCACCCACAGCAAAGCCAGAAAAGCAGCACCGATCAGCGTCCACTTCACCCAAGGGGCTTCGGTTGTAACCCTGTTGGGCGGTGCAGATGAAGGCACAGGTGCATGGGTAAGCTCCTGTCCGGTTATCGCTTGTGACATGATGTTTCTTCCTCCTTAAACAGCGGATGCACCGCTATCGTGTGAACCAAACGCATACTGTCCTGCGTGATAACATTAGATAGTACGCCGCCGCGACCAGCGCTGAATGCTGTTAATCACCAGCAGCAGCAGGAATGAAATGACCAACAGCATCAATGCTACCGCCGTAGCTCCGGCATAGTCATTTTGCTCCAGCTTGGACATAATGAGCAGCGGCGCGATCTCGGTCTTCATCGGCATATTGCCGGAAATGAAGACGACTGAGCCATACTCCCCGATGCCACGGGCAAAGGCGAGCGCAAAGCCCGTCAGCAGCGGTGGTATCAGCTCGGGCACAATAACGCTGCGAAAGGTACGCCATCTGCCCGCTCCCAGCGTAGCGGCGACCTCCTCCTCGTCCTTGTCCAGCTCCTCCAGCACGGGCTGGACCGTCCGCACGACGAACGGGATACCGATAAACATCAGCGCGAGCGTAATACCCGTCTGCGAGTAGGCCATCCTCCAGCCAAGCGGTTCGAACAACGAGCCGATCCAGCCATTTTGCGCATATAGAGCTGTCAAAGCAACACCCGCAACCGCTGTAGGCAATGCAAAGGGCAGATCAATCACCGCATCAAAAATCCGTTTTCCCGGAAATTCATAACGCACCAGCACCCAGGCGATCAGAAAACCGAGGAACAGGTCAATCAGCGCCGCAGCGGCAGCGCACAAAAAGCTTACCTTGTAAGAAGCCAGTACCCTGACGTCAGTCGCCACATCCCAAAACTTCTCCCACGTCAATCCGGTTGAGTTCAGAAGCAGCGCCGATAAAGGCACCAGCACCACCAGACTGAGGTACAGCACACTATATCCCATCGTTAACCCGAACCCGGGAAGTACGCGTTTTCGGGTGACTTGCACTTGACTCATGTTCTGTCCATCCCTCTCTGAAATCCATTAACTTCCAGGTACATAAATTTGGTCAAAGATGCCCTTGTCGCTAAAATGCTTTTGCTGCGTCTCCTTCCACGTTCCGAATACATCCTTCAAGGTCACCAGTTCCAGCTTGGGAAATTGATCCTTGAATTTCGCCTTTACGCTATCCAGCGTTGGACGATAATAGTTCTCGGCAGCAATGGTTTGCCCCTCTTCGCTGTACAAATATTTCAGGTACGCATCCGCTACCTCGCGTGTACCTTTTTTATCCACAACCTTATCGACCACCGCTACCGGAGGCTCTGCCAAAATGCTGATCGACGGGTATACGATATCGAATTTATCCGTACCCAGCTCCTTCACGGAAAGCAGCGCTTCATTTTCCCAAGCGATCAGTACATCACCAATTCCGCGCTCTACAAAGGTCGTTGTCGCTCCACGCGCACCGCTGTCCAGTACCGGCACATGTTTGTACAGCTCCTGTACAAACTGCTGGGCTTTAGCTTCATCGTTATTGTTTTTCTTGAGCGCATAGGCCCATGCCGCAAGGTAGTTCCAGCGGGCTCCACCAGATGTCTTGGGGTTCGGGGTAATAACCTGCACATCGCCGCGGATCAGATCATCCCAGTCTTTAATCCCTTTCGGATTACCTTTACGCACCAACAGCACAATGGTTGAAGTGTATGGAGAGCTGTTATGCTCATATTTATCCTGCCATCCCTCTTTAATCAGCCCTTTTTCCTGTAACGCATCAATATCGTAGCCCAGAGCCAGAGTAACTACGTCCGCATCCAGCCCGTCCTGCACAGAACGACTTTGTTTACCAGATCCTCCATGAGATTGCTTGATCGTAACCTTCTGCCCTTTCTCCTTCTCCCAGTGGGCGGCAAACGCCTTGTTATACGCCTCATACAGCTCACGGGTCGGGTCATAAGAAACATTGAGCATCTCCACATCCTTGGAACCCGCAGCAGAGCTGCCATTCGCCTGTGTTTCTCCCTTGCTTGCTCCGCAAGCACTTAACGTCAACGTCAAAACCAAAGATAGCCCAAGAATAAGTCCACTTTTCCATTTCCCTTTCATCAAGACCCTCCTAATTCTATGTAATTAATAAAAACAAATTCATTTACGCCTGTTATTGACAGACGTATTCAAAAAAAAGAGCGGAGAATTCCCTGATGCAGCCCTGATAGGTCAAACCTGTCGCGTGGACAGTGTCTGCCTGCTGTTCCTAGAGGTTCTCCGCCACAATGGCGAGATCATACTTTAATTCTTTAATTCCTACCTGTTTAATGAGTTATGTAGATATAATACGAGAGTTTACGAGCGTTGTCAAACCTTTTTTTGGGATGGATGATCTGTACTTCGCTAGCTTGAGGGGATCAGAGGGAATGAAAGTCAGGAACAATAGGATGTTCCCGACTGCTTACAAGCTATTTTCATACACAAGGAACTGATTAATTGGCGACCGTTTCGAGATTGACGGAAAAAACTCCAAAAAGCTTCGGATTGTCTGTAGCTCTTCTCAACCACAGCTCGCCCGAGCCAACCATGACTCCCTGATAATTCACAAACAAGTCGTCGGTCTTTTGATTCACCAAAGCCTCACGAATTGCGTCCGTAAAAATCTGATCGTAATTGGCAATAAACTCTTTCTTATTGGGAATCGTTAATGCCTTTTCGCTGTCGTTGACGCGCAGAGGGTAGAAAATGTAATTGGCCACCTTTTCCTTGTCATTGTCGGCAACAGCCTTCTGCAAAGCTTTGAACGTGTTCAAAAATGCCTTGGGGTCCTGAATACCTGCTACCTCAAAAGGATTGTGGGATGGATTGGCGGATTTTGGGGAGGAAGAAACATCCGATGAAGTAGCCGGGGCTGATGGACTTGATTTTTTCGTATCAGTTCCGTTGTTTTCCGCACTCCGGCTCTCTTTCGCTGCTTTTTCATTTTCGGCTGAACCGCTACGATTCGTATCAGTTCCATTTTCAATCGCACTTGTACTGCTTCCAGTCTCGACGGTTTCAGCATTCTTATCCTGGCCGCAGCCAGCGAGAGCTACGAATGTAAGCGTAAGTAAAATGGCTGTGAAGGACAGCCTCCGTGACATTTTCTGATTACCGTATTCTTGGTTTTTGGGCACAACGGGTCATCCTTTCTGCTTCTGCTTTCTGCTCTGACCTATTCTGTTCATTAAGTCTTCAACCGTTCTATTGTAACATAAGTAGACTAATGACCGCATGTCGTGCCCATATGGAAGGGGCTTACAGCGTAATATAAGCGAAGGTTTTGATTGTTCCTGTGGAGCCATCGTCAGTCACTACATGTAAAAACAGCTCATTGGAAGATTTGCTTCCAGCCTCATTCTGCTCCTCCGACTTCACAAACAACAGATCATGCCGTTCTCCCGGCTGCAATCTTCGGCTGGAAGGTCCTTCCGTTTGACCTTGCAAGCCAGAGGTAGCAGAGGATGTAATCTTGTACTGTATAGGCTGCTTCCCCATATTTTTGATACTCACGTACAACTTTCGTCCCTCTTCTAACCTAAAGGGCATTCCTGCCTCTCCCTCAAATTGCGTGGTCTGATCATGTACAATGCGCTTCGTTACGCCCCCTTGCTCATTCTGCACACTTAACGGAGCAGCCGGGTGCATCACACTCGCCGTTGATGTAGTATGCGTAGTCGTCGATAAGTTGGCAAAAGCGGCATATCCCACAATTGCCCCTGCAACCCCCATCCAAACCCACTTATCTACCATTTCATTTCCTCCTTCATAGAAATATGTTGAATCCTAAACGATATAAGCCATTTTTCATACCATTCAGTCGTCACCATGATTACAAAAATGGAATGGCTTATCTTCCACAAGAAAACGATCCAGCCAGGTCATTTTGAATATAAAATCGGGGGCAGATTCAATCAATCCGTTCACAACATTTAAGGAGCGAAGATTTTTCAGGTTTTGTATTTCAGGGGGGAGTGTACGAATTCCGCTATATTGAATATCCAGATACTCCAACTGCTGTAGCTCTCCAATCTCAGGTGGCAAATGCCAGAATGTCAATTTCTCCTTGGGAATCACCCTGTAATCCGGCGCTGGACGGTCATAGCTTCCACAACCGATACTCAAGCTTTTAAGTCGGGTTAGCTTGGCAATGTTGGCTGGTAGCTCTTCCAGATCCGCTACTTGTATCGTCAGTGACTCCAACGAATCTAACTCAAATACAGCGGGCGAAAGTGTCCGCTCGTTCCATAGCATAATCAATCAGCCGTTCATAGGCCGTTCCCCGGACATCGCAGTATAATTTGATCATGTCTCTCCCCCTATGTGATGCCCTCCAGCCTTACCATACAAAAAAAAGCCGAGCTCATATCTATTATGAGTCCGGCTGTCATATTTTTCAAACTTGTATTTCACTCTGTCACTGTTCCGTAGATCAGTACGGGAGCTTCGGCGTGATCCGCAATGCGGATGTTCGCGTAAATTTTCTCCAGCACTTGGGCCACATCTTCACGGTTGGCATGAATGGTAACCAGCGAATCGCCCACTTTTACAGCATCGCCGACCTTTTTGTTCAGCATCAGGCCGACAGCCAGATCAATTTCGGATTCTTTGGTTGCGCGTCCTGCTCCAAGCAGCATCGCAGCCGTACCGATTTCGTCAGCTACGATTTCAGCGACCACACCATCCTGCTTCGCAGGCACTTCGATGAGATACTGCGCTTGTGGCAAGCGTTCTGGATGATCCACAACCGAAGCGTCGCCGCCCTGATTGGCAATAAACTCTTTGAATTTCTCCAGCGCTTTGCCGTTGCGAATGACTTCCTGGAGCTTCTCTTCGGCGTCTTCGAGGGAATCTGCTTTGCCAGCCAAAAATACCATCTGACTGCCCAAGGCCATACACAGCTCTTCCAGATCCTTTGGTCCTTGACCGCGCAGTGTGTCAATCGCTTCTTTGACTTCTAGCGAGTTACCGATGGCAAAACCCAGCGGCTGGCTCATATCGGAAATCACCGCCATTGTTTTACGACCGACGTTGTTACCGATGCTTACCATCGCATGTGCCAGTTGTTTGGCATCATCTACGGTTTTCATGAACGCGCCTGCACCTGTCTTCACATCGAGTACGATGGCATCGGAACCTGCCGCGATTTTTTTACTCATAATCGAACTGGCAATCAGCGGAATCGAGTTCACCGTAGCGGTAACATCACGCAGCGCATACAGTTTTTTGTCCGCAGGTGTCAGGTTGCCACTTTGTCCGATGACCGCAATTTTGCTGCGATTCACCAGATCTACGAATTCGTCCTTGCTGATTTCTACGTGGAAGCCTGCAATAGCCTCCAGCTTATCAATGGTTCCTCCGGTATGTCCGAGGCCGCGACCTGACATTTTCGCTACCGGAATATCCAAAGCCGCTACGAGCGGAGCCAGCACCAGCGTTGTCGTATCACCCACACCGCCAGTAGAATGCTTATCGACCTTCACGCCTTCAATCGCGGACAGATCAATTGTGTCACCTGAATGAACCATTGCCATCGTCAGATCCGCGCGTTCGCGCTCAGTCATATCTTTGAAGAAAATGGACATCGCCAACGCACTTACCTGATAGTCAGGAATTTCCCCTTGCGTGTAGCCCTGGATAATAAAATTAATTTCCTCGGTGGTCAGTTCTTTTCCATCACGCTTTTTCTCGATCAAGTCTACCATTCTCATATGTCATTTCTCCTCACTGTACGTATGGTCGCTTACAGGGATATTGCTGTATCCAGTGCAACTTCCATCATTTCTTTAAAGGTCGTTTGCCGTTCTTCTGCTGTCGTTTCCTCACCTGTCAGCAAATGATCGCTTACCGTCAGAATCGTCAACGCATTTACGCCAAATTTGGCCGCCAGCGTGTACAATGCCGAAGTCTCCATCTCGACACCCAGTACGCCGTATTCCATCAGCTTTTGTGTAATTGATTTGTCATCACGATAAAAGCTGTCCGAGCTGAACACGTTGCCGACATGCATTTTTAAGCCCTTGGCAAGACCGCGATCATAAGCGCCCTTCAACAAAGGGAAGCTGGCAATCGGTGAAAAATCATAGCCGCCAAAGATATGGCGGTTCATGCCGGAATCCGTACAGGATGCCTGTGCTAAAATAACGTCACGTACATGCACATGCTCCTTCATCCCGCCGCACGTACCTACACGGAACAAGTTTTTCACACCGTACTCGCTAATCAGCTCATTGACATAAATACTGATAGACGGTAGTCCCATTCCGGTTCCCTGTACAGACAGGCGTTTGCCCTGATACGTTCCCGTAAATCCGAGCATTCCGCGCACCTCGTTGTAGCAGGTCACGTCTTCCAGATACGTTTCAGCTATAAATTTCGCCCGCAGCGGGTCTCCTGGCAGCAGAATTGTTTCTGCAATCTCTCCAGGCTTGGCTCCAATGTGTACACTCATATTTTTATTCCTCCGTTCCATTTGTCCGTGCTTACACTCTAACTTATATCCAGGTTTAGTCTCGATTATTGAAGTTCTGCCAAAAAGCTTGTTCCGTGTTCAGGCAGCTTCACACCAAAGTTATCTGCTACTGTCGCTCCGATATCCGCAAACGTTTTACGTACCGCAAGCTCCTTGCCTCCAGCTGCAAAACGTGGGGAGTACACCAACAGAGGCACATATTCACGTGTATGATCCGTTCCCCGATACGTCGGGTCATTCCCGTGGTCTGCGGTGATAATCAGCAAATCTTCATCCGTCATTTTATCGAATACCTCCGGCAGACGGGCATCATAATCGTCCAAAGCCTGACCATATCCCTGCGGATCACGGCGATGACCGTATACGGCGTCAAAATCGACCAGATTCAAGAAGCTTAATCCGGTAAAATCTTCATCCAGCGTAGCCACCAGCTTATCCATACCGTCCATGTTGGACACGGTGCGCACAGCTTTCGTCACACCCTCGCCGTCATAAATGTCGGAGATTTTACCCAATGCAATCACATCCAGACCTGCATCCTTCAGCTCGTTCATTGTGGTACGACCAAACGGCTTGAGCGCATAATCATGGCGATTGGAGGTGCGGGAGAAGTTCCCTGCCTCACCTACGAACGGACGAGCAATAATCCGGCCCAGCATGTACGGGTCTTCCAGCGTGATTTTACGGCAGAACTCACAAATCTCATAAAGCTCCTTCAAAGGTACAACTTCCTCATGCGCCGCAATTTGCAGCACCGAATCCGCCGATGTATAGATGATGAGCGCTCCTGTTTTCACATGTTCCTCGCCCAGCTCGTCAATGATTTCCGTTCCGCTGGCAGGCTTGTTGCCAATGACTTTGCGGCCCGTATGCTCCTCAATGCGCTGAATCAGCTCATCCGGAAAACCATCGGGGAATACGCGGAAAGGAACCGCAATATTCAAGCCCATGATTTCCCAGTGTCCGGTCATGGTATCCTTACCGTTGGACGCTTCCTGCATTTTGGTGTAATACGCCAAAGGTTTCTCAGCGGCTTGCACCCCTTCAATAGAACGAATATTGGACAGACCGAGCTTACCCATATTCGGCATGTTTAGACCGCTACGTTCGCGGGCAATATGACCCAGTGTATCTACATCGTAATCATCAAACTGGGCAGCATCCGGCGCTTCGCCGATCCCCACAGAGTCCATAACAACCAAGTGAATCCGTTTGAATTTAGACATGATGAAATTCCTTTCCTAACTCGCTGTTTTTTTTACAAAAACAACCCTGCAATCGTTGCCGACAGCACGCTAACCAACGTCGCGCCGTACAACAGCTTCAGACCAAAGCGGGCCACCACATTCCCCTGCTTCTCATGCAGACCCTTCACAGCCCCGGAAATGATACCGATGGAAGAGAAGTTTGCAAAAGATACGAGGAACACCGATACGATCCCGATTGTGCGATCCGACAAGCCCGTTTGCTTGGTCAGATCCAGCATCGCCACAAATTCGTTAGACACGAGCTTGGTGGCCATAATGCTGCCCGCCTGAACCGCTTCGCTCCATGGAATCCCCATGACAAAAGCGATAGGCGCAAACACATAACCAAGCAACGATTGGAAACTTATTCCAAGCGCCCAGGAGAAAATCCCGTTAACCATGGCAATCAGCGCCACAAAACCGATCAGCATCGCAGCTACCGTAATGGCGACTTTGAAACCGTCCATAATATACTCCCCGAGCATTTCGAAGAAGGACTGCTTCTCTTCCTCCTGAACCTCCAGCAAATCATCTTCCTTCTCAATCTTGTACGGATTAATAATCGAAGAGATAATAAAGCCGCCGAACAGGTTCAATACCAAAGCAGTAACCACATATTTGGGGTTCAACATTTGCATGTAGGCTCCCACAATCGACATAGACACTGTAGACATCGCAGACGCACACAGCGTATACAGTCGATGCTTCGGCAGGAGACCAATTTGCTTTTTAACGGAAATAAACACCTCGGATTGACCCAGAATAGCCGAAGCTACAGCGTTGTAGGATTCCAGTTTACCCATTCCGTTTACTTTGCTCAAGACAAGCCCGATATATTTAATAATAAAAGGCAACACTTTGACATATTGCAAAATCCCAATCAGCGCGGATATGAACACGATTGGCAGCAATACACCGATAAAGAACGGCGCCGCCCCTTCATTCGCAATCCCGCCGAATACAAAGTTAATCCCTTCCATAGCGTACCCAATCAGACTGTTAAACCCTTTTGCAAAACCTTTGACCAGAATTTCACCAATCTCTGTATTCAGCAATACAAAAGCAAGTGCCGCCTGCAATACAACCATTACCACCAACGGACGATACCTGATTTTACGTTTGTCACTGCTGGCAACGTAAGTAAGGGCAAATACAACAAGCAGTCCCACCAGAGCGATTACATATTTCATTTTATTTTCCCCCTCATTACATTAAGCGCTTACATTACCCATAAAAAGAATGCGCCCCAAACGAGGCATTCTTTTTTTATTTCCCCAGATCGGCAGGTCGGAAAGCACCCGGCAGCAGTTGATCCACCGTCCACTCTTCCGTGTTGCCATGAAGGTTGGTCAGATAGACTTTGGTATCTGGTTGAGCAAATTCGGAAATCACCTGACGACAGGCTCCGCATGGAGACACAGGCCCTTCCGTATCTGCTACAATCGCAATGGCATCAATTTTACGGCAGCCTTCGGATACCATTTTAAAAATCGCTGTCCGTTCCGCACAATTGCATAAGCCGTAGGAGGCATTTTCCACATTACATCCTCGATAAATCGTGCCATCGCTTCCGAGAACCGCAGCACCGACCTGAAAATTCGAGTACGGAATATATGCCTGTTTACGCGCCTCAAGCGCTTCCTGAATCAATTGATCCTTCATCGCGAATCCCTCCATGACTTTAAAATGAACTTAGTAGGAAGATGTAGACTGCTGGCCCTCGATGATTGTCACACCGGAACTTGCACCGATACGGCTTGCGCCCGCTTCTACTAATTTCTGTACGTCTTCCAGACTGCGTACGCCGCCGGAAGCCTTAACACCAATCTCAGGTCCTACGGTTTTGCGCATCAAAGCCACGTCTTCCGCAGTAGCTCCGCCTGTAGAGAAGCCTGTCGAAGTTTTCACGAAATTAGCTCCTGCTTTGACGGACAGCTCGCAAGCCAGTACCTTTTCTTCGTCTGTCAGCAAGCATGCTTCAATAATTACTTTTACCAGTGTACCCGCGGCTGCTTCCACGACTGCACGGATGTCCTGCTCAACGAGCTGTAAATCACGTGCCTTCAAAGCGCCTATATTAATAACCATATCAACCTCAGTCGCACCGTTAGCAACAGCATCCTTTGTTTCGAACGCTTTCGTTGCCGACGTATTGGCTCCCAGCGGGAAACCGATAACGGTGCAAATGTTCACGCCTGTTCCTGCCAGTTGCTCTGCGGAGTAAGCTACCCAGGCCGGGTTCACACATACGGAAGCAAACTGATATTTCTTCGCCTCAGCGGTCAATTTCGTAATTTCATCCTTCGTCGCGTCTGCGCGCAACAATGTATGATCGATCAATCCTGCAATGTTCATTCTTTAAACGCTCCTTCATTGGAAAGATAGTATGAGGACTTATGTCCTTTACTTCTCTGTGATAAGACCATCATAGCACGGCATTGAACATATGTAAAACACATTTTGAAATTATGTTCAAGCCTCCGCATAAGACGTTCACCTACAGTTCAAATTACCCCATAGGCGCACGCCAAAACTGTATGTTTAGTCTGATTAATGCAAAATGATCTACTGTAAAAGTGCCTGTGCCGTAAACTGATCTGTCACCAAAATATTGGCATACTTACCACGGAGCGATGCCCGGATAGCCTCTACTTTGCGCTGCCCTCCGGCTACAAGAATGGACTTCTCCTTCTTACGCAAATCAGGCAGATCAATGCCAACGGTGCGGCTGTTAATTTCCTGACTGCATATATTGCCCTCATCATCAAAAAAGCGTGAGCAAATATCGCCCTTGCCGATTTTTTGTAACAGCTTCTGCTCCTCATGGTTAAAATAGCCCAATCTGAACAGCAGCGCATCCTCCTTGACCGTACCCACCGTAAACACGGCAATGTTCGCCTGCTTGCCAAGCTCAATGATACGCTGGATATGCCGATCCTCCTCGACCATTTTCTTGACGGCTTGACTGTCAAAAATCACAGGCAACGGCAAATACCGTGCAATCGTGTGAAAGGCTTCTGCGAACAAATTCACCGTCTCCACGGCATACGTGTTGACATGTGAATGGCTTACGCCTCCTTTGAGCTGAACGACCTCGACGCCCTTCACCTGCTTTTGCTGGAGATGGAGCGCCACCGCATGCATCGTCGTTCCCCACGTCACTCCAATAATATCCGCATCTTGCACCATTTCATGCAAATAATCGGCAGCTTTTTTGCTAATATGCTTCTTGATCTCCTGATATTCATTTAACGGCGAATAGCAGACCAGAGCGGTATCCAGCCCGTATTTCTTCTTGACCTGCTCTCCGAGCGCATCCATATCCTCCATCGGATCAACAATACTGATTCTCACATAGCCCTGTTCCTTGGCAGCTTGAAGCAACCGCGATACCGTGGGACGCGATACCCCGAGTCTGACTGCAATTTCTTGCTGGCTATAGTCGTTCAGATAGTATAATCTGGCTGCCTCGATACTTAGTCGCTGCTTTTCATGATCCATTCTACCTCAACCCGCTTATCTTAAAATGTAGTGCCACCGGACACAGCCTCAATCTCCTAAAGCATCACATATTAGGAGAAATTGAGCGCCATGCCTTGACCATTTGGAAGATTTAACTGCTATTTTGTGATATTCTGTGAATAGAACCTGCCTACATAGCACCTTCAACTTTATCTTTCCATTTGTTAAAACGCAATAGTTACCCCATTTTACCGTCACTTCACAACCTGTGGTAGTCTTATCTGAAATGTAAGGAGAATTGGCCTATGTCCGAATTTATTGTGTGCAGACTGGCGAGCAAAACGTTCGCTTTAAACTTTGTAGAAGTGGAAGAAGTCATGAATGCCAAGAAAGGAACACCACTTCCTTTTTCCGAGTCATGGCATGAAGGAATGGTCACTATTCGAGGTGACGTCTTTACGATCCTGAATTTGCGCAAAAAACTGCTGCTCCCTGCTTCAAGCGAGTCCTCCGAGGACAAAATGATTTTGCTCAGCCGGGCAAAAATTGCTCTGCTTGTCGATCAGGTGGAGGATACCGCTTCCGTGGAAGACAACCAGTTGAAAAGCAATGAGGAAGAGTGGCAGCGTGAACTGTTTCCTACTGTTCTGGAGCATCAGGGTGCTCTCGTTCCGGTGATCGATATGGACGCTTTTCTCGCTTCGACCAAGACGAAATAAGCGTATTGATGTAAAATACCACCCAAAGCTTGAGCCGTCTCGCGCTCATCTTTTGGGTGGTATTTTGCGTTAAGGGGCGTGAAACCTACCTCTATCCCTCTATACGGTCCCCTGTCCGTCCTTCATGTGAACCAGCGTGTTCAACTGTTCCAGCAGCGTATTCCCGCCAGTCAGTGAAATCGTACCAATCTTCTCACAGATTTTTTCCAGAAACTCCAGTTCTTTGAGACGGTAGAGGGTGGCATTTTCGTCCATCAGCTTGGCGGTATTCAGCAAACTGCGAGTAGATGCTGTCTCTTCGCGCCGTGTGATGAGATTGGCTTGCGCTTTTTTCTCTGCCAGCAGCACCGTGTTCAAAATATCCTTGATATCCCCCGGCAAAATGATATCCTTCACCCCTGCCGACGTAAAAGTCACCCCATACTCGCCGCTTTGCTCATTCAGACGGGTCAAGACATATTCCGCAATTTCCTGCTTCATTTTCAGCAAATCATCCAGCTTCATCGTTCCGACATACTCACGCAGCACCAGTTGTAGCATAATGTACATTTGCTCCTCGAATGCCCGAAATTCCAGCGCCCGCAGCGGGTCAACAATGCGGTACTGACAGACGAAGTTCAGGCGCAGTGTGATTTTGTCCTCAGTCATAATTTCCTGCCCCATCAAATCCATCTGCTGCTGACGCAAATCTATCGTTCTGATCTCCGTGTTCACCGTCGACATCCAGAAATAATATTTACCCGGCTTCAGCTCGCCTTGCAGCACGTTATCATAATACAGGAAGCCCTGCTCATAGCTTGCCACCTGAAGCGCCTTCCAGAAGCCCTGTGTCTTGGCCAAAAAGGCTTGCCCCAGCGCCTTATCAATCGCAGGCTGCCGTGTATCCGCATGAACAAAACGATGCTCCTTGAGCACGTTCCAAAAAGCATATTTACCAGCGGGCAGCAGCTCCACGAACCGATTATCCTCATAATGCAACACATACTCATAATCCTCTACATCGACGACAGTCAATTGCTCCAGTAGAACGGAATCCGTCAAAAACAAACGAATATCGTGATCTGGTACAAAAAATGGTTCAGCAACATTCAAAATCTCAACCGTTTCCTGCTGAAATGTCTTCAATACATAAGTCCCCGGCAGCAGCAATTTGTGATAGCTTCCCTTTTTAAACAGCAGCCCGCGCTCATCCGATTTAATCGTTATTTTCTTAAACATTGTATCACTCCTAATAGTTAAAATCCTCAGCTTAAAAGTGTGCTTCTTTCTATGTGTGGCGGCTCCACGATCCATGTGATCTTCCGATCGCTGTTGCTGTGGAATTCCTAGGATTGTATAAAACATTCAAAGGTAGGAATTCCACTGCAAAGGCGAACGCTTCGCTTCTTCAGATTCAAATGGACCGCTCCGCTGTTCGCACAATATAGTCAAAACACATTTTTAAAATGAGGATTCTTCATTTTTATTCGTTGTAGCAGGGTTAGTGACCCTTGCAGAGCATCCCTTCGGGGTGGCGGGCGGGGCCAAGCTTGAGGAGAAAAGAAGTTACCGCCTGTTTCCGTGTTCCAAAGATGGAGTCCATCAGTCCACCCTCGACTGTAAACTCATATCTCCCGAAGCTTCGGAGCCTGTCGGCGCTTGCTCTCCCCGGTATCCGCTGACCGCATAGCCACCTCCCCGTCTTCTGTCATGTGAACCAGAAACGGAATACTCTCATCCGGGTCTTTCCATTGGTTTTTTTCGATTTTTTAAATACTCTACCATGAGTCGCGTGGAAGGCGATTGGGATTCGAACCCTAATTTGGTGGATACATCAGATTTACAGGATACCTCACCCGATCAGGCAGGCACTGTGGGACCATTTGAAATCCTCACCTCGGTAATATCTTTCTGTATCAGCCTTTATCATTATCACGCACACCCGCACTCACGAACATGGCGAAAGTATTACGACCCCTAAATAAAACAAAAAAGACACCTGAGAAGCACATTCGCTTCCCTCGTGTCTTTTGTCATATTGCAATATATGTAAACTTCTTCATTCCCTAAACCATTCACACCATTAGGTGTTCACCCTATGAGTTATTCATCCCATTAACCATTCACCCTAATAAACGTTAAGTATACAAAAAAAAGAATCTTCCAGGTTTTTTAGCCCTTCAGATCCTCAATCTTTAAGTCTCTAAGTCCTTTTGCCCTTCCCCCATTGCTTCACACCATTTCGGAAAAATGAGTTACTTTGTGGCGGGTAGTAGCGGAGCGGAGGGGTTGAATCTGGAGAAGCGTGAGCGTTCGCCTTTGCAGTGGGATTCTTACCTCTACATGTCTTATACAATCCGAAGAATCCCACTGCAACAGCGATCGGAAGATCAACCCCTTCGCGGAGCGCTTTCTCCCACCACAACCCCACTCATTTTTCCCGCCCAAAATACCCTTCTATTCTCCAGTCCACGCCAACCTGCGTTACGCTCAAATCTTGTAACGTCACCGCATCGCTCATGGCGGACACCCCTTCTCCCCCGAGAAAGCCCGGTGCTGCACGCCCTCCAACCAGCTTCGGCGCAATGTACAGTACGAGCTTGTCAGCCAGTCCTTGCTGCACGAACGAAGCATTCACCTCGGCTCCGCCCTCCACGAACACCGAAGATACCTCCGCTGCGCCCAAAATATCCAGCATTTGCGGCAGGTTGACCCGATCACTGTTTTCATCTTGTGTCGGATATACCTTTACACCCAACTGTTCCAGCTGATCCCGCTTGACTTCATCATAAGCACGTCCTGTAAATATCCAGGTAGGTGCCTCGCCATCTGTTATGACACGAGCATCCAAAGGAATACGTAGCGTGCTGTCCAGAATGATGCGAATCGGATTCCGGCCTTCCGGCAGACGAGTAGTAAGCTGCGGATTATCGTGAATGACTGTCTGTACACCGACCAGTATCCCTACATGCTCGTTACGAAGGCGATGCACATCTTCCCGTGCCACTTCGGACGTAATCCATTTGCTTTCCGAGGTCCGGGTGGCGATTTTGCCATCCAGCGTCACCGCTGATTTGATCGTGATAAAAGGACGCTTGCTCACGATATATTGGTTAAACACTTCATTCATGCGGACAGATTCCTGCTCACATACCCCGACGATGACCTCAATACCCGCATCCTTCAGGATTTGTACCCCTCTGCCCGAAACCAGCGGGTTCGGATCCAGCGCCGCAATAACGACCCGACGAATGCCAGCCTTCACAATCGCTTCCGCGCAAGGGCCTGTCCGTCCATGGTGGGAACACGGCTCCAGCGTCACATAAATCGTCGCTCCCTGAGCATGTTCACCCGCCATACGCAAAGCATGAATCTCGGCATGTGGCTCGCCGGGCTTCAGATGAGCGCCGATCCCTACGATGCGACCGTTGTTCACAATGACCGAACCGACGAGCGGATTCGGTTCTGTTTGTCCCTTGGCACTTTTGGCATTTTCCAGCGCCAGACGCATATATTTCTCGTGAGTGGTCATAGAACCTCCCTGAAATCGAAATCCCGCAAATGGCCGGACCGTTCCACCTTCGTATTCAAATACCGTTCATTATATTGCGACACATCGCCCCACAGCGGCATACGTCCTGCCACATTCATACCGGATTGCTTCAAAGCTTCCAGCTTTTTAGGGTTATTTGTAATTAAGGTTACCGGTTTTTGTCTCAGATGACGGAGCACACTAATCGCATCCGCATAATTGCGAGTATCATCTTCAAAGCCCAATTGGTGGTTGGCTTCAACGGTATCCATGCCTTCCTCCTGCAAAATGTAAGCCATCGCTTTGCTGAACAAGCCGATCCCGCGTCCCTCATGGTTTGCCAGATAGAACAACGCACCCGTTCCGTGCTCCACAATCATTTTCATGGACTGGTGAAGCTGAAATCCGCAATCACAACGCTTGCTGCCAAAAATGTCTCCAGTATGGCAAATGCTATGCATACGAACAAGCGCATTTTCCGACTGTTGAAGATCGCCATACACCAATACGCTCGATTGTTGTCCTTCTGCCAAATCCAGCGTGGACAAGCGTTTCACAATCGTGTCAGTGGTGGCATTCAGTAGGTCCTGACGATCTACCTCATCCCGTACAGGCAACCAGCAGTACCATTGGAAAACAACTGTTTCCCCTTCCAAATTAACTGGCAGCTTGATCGGTCCTACCAAAATTGTCGAAGATTGCTCTCCGCGAATCGTTTGAATTTTATCATTAAGTAGCGTAGCTACGTCTTTTTGGTTCATCTCTCTGCACCATCCTTTATATAAGCTTACTTCTATATGATTTGATGTTCTGCTTGTAAAAAATGTTCATGAAACGTGGATTCCATCGTAAGCTGTCGTTCCTGAAGCTCGGTGACAGCCTGCCGCCGCCCGTCTTCGAACGCCTTTAGACCCGCTGCGGTATATCCACCCTCCTGACGCAAACGAAGAAGCTCACTCGCCAGTACATCGGCATCCTTCAAGGCTGCATTCAAGCCAAAAGCTCCGGTAGGTGTCATGGTATGCGCAGCATCTCCAATAAGGACCAGTCCGTTCTGCGACCACGTATCACTGCGGCTGCTGAAAATATCCAACGGTACGAAGTCCTTCCACGAACGAATGTGATCATGCACGTTATGCTCCAGATCGGGAAATGCCTCCGCCAACAACTGAATGAATGGTTCAAATGACTGCTTAAACAAGGTAGGAAAGCTGCCTTCCTCTACATTCCAGCCAATCTGAATATAGCCCTCAGCCTGCGAAAATAAAGACAATTGCCGCCCGTTGACCAATGCCAGACGTGTGACAGGCTCCCATCCGGCAGGTGCCTTAATTTTGGCCCACAGCAGATCATAGCCGTGTCTGATATTCGTCACTGGCATTTGCGCCAGCTTGCGCATGGTCGAATAGCGACCATCTGCCCCGACAATAACAGAGCTGCGAATCGTAACCTCATCGCCGTTCTTATCGCGGGCGGTCAAGCCTGTGTAGCCATGCTCGTTGTTGCCTTCCAGTGCAGTCACCGTCGTACCCGCCAAATAACGGAAGGACTCATACGTAGCCGCCTGCTTGAGCAGAGCCTCCAAAAAACGAGGCTGTGGAATGTGAATCCCCACATTACCTTCCGCTGGCTCAATCGTCTTCACCTGCTGCTGATGCTCCCAATATTCGATTCTCGTCGAAGCGAGGACGTACTCCTCATGAATTTGTTCGAGCAGCTTATGCTTTTGGATCACTTGCAGACCCTCATCATTTAAAATTTCGCCGCGAAAAGCCTTTCCCACCACGCTCTGCCGCTCAACCAATATCGTCGAAACACCTTGCTCCGCCAACAAACAGGATAACAAGGCCCCGGCTGGTCCCCCTCCAACTACGCACACTTCACATTCCAGCTTCATCTGACTTCCTCCTACAACTAAACCATGACCTAAACAATTAGTCCGTACCTGCCAATTTAATTGCATCGTTATAATATCAAATTTTAAGCATTTTGCATAAATCCCAAGAGCGATTTCAATCAGCAATATATAGATCGAAACGGTTTAGTTCGTCTATCTATTGTACTTTTGAGCGTTGGGAATCGAATGATGCAAAATGCTGTATATACGTCCGTATCTAATCCATTAAGTTACTTTATGTAACAAAGTATATTTATATCATTCTATTTCGTCAAGTAATAAATTTATGTAAAGTAAAATCATTTACTTTTAACAGTGGATCGTTAATAATAGGAGCATGAGGTGATCACATGAACATACCGCAAATGTGCCCACGGTTTGAAAAAGCTATGGAGTTACTGAGCAAGCGTTGGACGGTGTTAATCGTATTTCAGCTAACTAACGGTCCGCAACGTTTCGTCGCTATTGAGAATTCAATTCCCAATTTAAGCGGGAAGGTCCTTTCCGATCGCTTGAAAGAGCTTGAGGAAGAAGGCATTATACTACGTATGGTCTATCCCGAAAAGCCTGTTCGGATCGAATACTCCCTTACGGATAAGGGACGCGATCTAGCTCCATTGTTTGATCATATCGGCACTTGGGCTACCCGCTGGGTTGAAGTTTTGCCAGCAATTGAGCAGTAATAACCTGCGTTAAACCAACACGAACTCAGACTGCTAACATGCCAAAGAACGCCTTTGCCCCGAGCACAATTCGTACTCATGACGCAAGGCGTTCTATTTTTCATATGACGGATTGTCCTTCATCTCTACAATCGGTAAAATTGTCATCCCCAGCTCGGTCATTGAATATTCCACCTTTGGGGGCACCTCGGGATACACTTCCCGGTGTACAATACCATCCTCCATCAATTCTCGCAGTTGATTGGTCAGCACTTTATGAGACAGCTTTGGAAACAGCCTTTGTAAGTCACTGAACCGGTGCGGCCCTTCCACCCCCAGATGCCACAAAATAACAACCTTCCACTTGCCGCTTAACACCGACAGGGTCAGTTCCTTTTCACAGTTATAGTCTCCGTTGACGATTTTCTCCCGTATTTCTTCTCTCAGCGTATCAGACATATATCGGTTAACTCCTTCTATTCCATCATGATCTTGCACCGTACTTGCTTCATAATAGTAACCTGCAGGTAACCTCCGCACTTGAAAGTGCATTCTTCACAGCCTGACGAAGCCATTCTACAATAATAGATATCGTTTCACATTCAAGGAGGAATGAAGTATGAGTAAAAAGGCTCTTTTTATTATACCCCCGGAACGCTTTAATGAAGATGAATTGTTTAAACCGAAGGAAGCGCTGGAGCAAGCAGGCGTTACTGTGACGCTGGCCAGTACCCAAACAGGCGAAATTACCGGTGACTACAATGGGAAAGCAACCGCGAATCTGGTTATTACAGACGCGGTCCCTGCTGATTATGACGTAGTCGCTGTAATCGGCGGATCAGGCACGAATGATCATCTGTGGAACAACGCGGATCTCCAAGCCCTGCTGAAACAAACGCATGAGCAAAAAATTCTGTTGTCCGGCATTTGCGCAGGCTCTGTAGCCGTGGCTCAAACCGGGCTGCTCTCCGGCAGAACGGCAGCATGCTATCCGGTGGATGTGCAAAAGGATCAGCTCCAGACACATCAAGTCGAATATGTGACTCAGCATGTGGTTGCCCATAGCGACATCATCACTGGTGATGGTCCAGACGGCGCACAGGAATTTGGCGAAGCCCTCGTCTATGCCTTGCAGTAGGTTCGAGCCGAGCCCAACATTATAGGTAATACGATCAAGCATTTTCAAGCCCTTTTTTTATTGGACTTGGAGATGCTTTCTTTCTAATACTATACCGTCTCATGGCTCCTGGGACGCCTTTAATTTCCAACGTTCCATTATAAACCAAGGCTCGGAGGCGATATTCGAAAAATCCATCTCCAATCTGTTGATCCAGATGCCCCATAGCCTCTCCAATCACCCGTGCAGACTTGATAAAATCAGGCTGTGCTTGCTGCTTGTGCAACTTATCCACCTTACTCAAAATATAGGCATCATAATAGTTTTCTTCTACATTAACGATGCTTCCATCCTTCCATATACGTAGCACCTCAGGCTTCATCGCCAGCTCACACCATTCTTCCGCCATTCGTTCTCTTTCTTCTGGTGTTAAAGAAATACCCTTGTCCTCTCGACTTAGAATAGCTTGTAGTTTGTCGGCAGGTATCTCGCCTGATCTTAAGCCTGTAGCATCCGGACGTTTAAATACGAGGCTGTAAGCATCTGCCGCATTTTTAATCCGAATATCGTTAGACATATTCCTCAGCAGGTACATGCTCAAACGAAGCCCCACTTGCTCAGGAGTATTACTCCCCGTCCAGATCGTAATATCCGCCTGCGCTGGAATAGCAGCAAACTGCTCCAGCAACAGAAAATCATCCCTTTCAGCATCCTCATCATAAATATGATCTCTGAACCATTCCCGCCGTTGCCTACGCCCCATTTCCTGCTGAAGCTGCCACAATGGGCCGATGGCATAGTTATCCCGAAAAGAAATAACCCGATGTGTATCTTCCCATCCCAGTTGTTTGAGTGCTATTTTCATACTCCCTGCAAAAGAATCGCCAATCACGATATGCACCTGCGTGTTACCCTCGTCAGGCTCCCACCAGGAGCGTCTGTTTTGAGTCTCAAGCAAGTAATCATATAACTCTGACACTTGCTCATACAAATCATCTTTAGAAGCTTTGTTCCGTTTCACAGCTTCTGTCACTTGTATGATGTCTATCAGCCATAATCTTTGTTCGCCCGCAGTCATGCTGCGAATTGCCTCCACAAATCCTTTATTCTCCATGACTTTTTCTCCTTTTACACCTGTTTTTCGTGCCGCAGTGTCCAATGGAATTGTCGAATCAGAATAGTCGTGCTATGTTAGAGGAATCGACGTTGTAGCATAGGAGGCTTATGCCGTGAATATGAAAGGCAAAATCCATTTACATCAAGTAACGTCCGAATCGTTACGACTGGGCGCTTTACTTTCATTAGTAGGGGGTTTTCTGGACACATATACGTTTGTCGGAAGAGATGGCGTGTTCGCCAATGCTCAGACAGGCAATATCGTATTACTGGCTGTCAAAGCCATTCAGGGAAACTGGGGTCAGGCGTTAGCCCATATCCCGCCCCTGATCGCCTTTTCGCTGGGTGTTTTTGTAGCTGAGGGGATTAAGAGAAAATCTACCCACCGCCTGACACCGGACTGGGCCCGTGCCATTCTACTGCTGGAAATTTTCATTTTTTTCATCGTGGGTCTGATTCCGCAGGGGGTTCCCAATACGGTGGTGACGGTGATCGTCTCATTCGTTGCTTCCGTTCAAATGACTTCCTTCCGCAAGCTCATTGATGCGCCGTACACTTCCACCGTCAGCACCGGGAACCTCAGATCTGCCACAGAGGCGGTGTATATCGCCATTACGACCAAGGACACGAATGCTGCCATTCGCGCCATGCGTTACGGTGTCATCCTGATCACCTTTCTGGTCGGGGCTTTTCTGGGAGGTTTTTTGACGTTAGCTATTGGGGATAAAGCCATCTGGGGCGCTGTCGTGGCACTCATTTTTTCTTTTATTTTATTTACGGAAAAAGAACATAAGTGGAAGCTACCCCTGAGCCACTAATCCTGCATTAGCCCTGAATAAACTGTCGCTGGGCGGTTTCAAAAAAGCTCAAAAGGTCTTCACGGGACGAGAATGCTGCCTGAGCCGATTGGTTGCCACCACCACCCTTACCCTGAAACGCGCCCAGATGCTCTTTAAAGTATGCTCCGCAGGCAACATGCTGTGTGCCGTTATGCGTCAGAATGATTTTGTTTTCTGCTGTTGTGGCTAATAATACAAGTAAATCATGTTCAGATGTCAGCTTGGCAGCCATTTGCTGTATTTCCTGAAAGGTTTTTTGTTCAAAAATATGAGCCAGAACCTGCCCCTGAACAGCAGAAAGCAGCTCTGCTGCCTGATACGAAGTATTTTCCTCTTGCAGGATGTCCACTTGTGCCTTGAGCTGCTTGTGCTCCTGCTCCCACTTTTCAAAGCGGGTCAAAATATCCTTGCGCCCGGTATTAAACCTCGCAGACAGCACGTCCAAAATCCGAAGACTTTCGTTAAAGTCCTGAAGCGCGCGAAGGCCGCATTTAAAATGGATTCTCGCCAGCCCCTTTTGCTTCTCCCATTTCAGACATTTGATCATTCCAATTTCCCCGGTTCGGCCAACATGTGTACCGCCGCAAGCATTGTATTCAATACCTTCAATCTCGACAATGCGGATATTCTCCGTTACTTTAGGCATTTTTACAAGTGGAATGTCCTTCAATTGCTCGTTCGTCACTATATAACTTTGGATGCTGCGGTTACTATAGATTTGCCGATTCACTTCCTGCTCGATGGCGGATAACTGCGCAGGTGTCAGTTCAGAACAGTTTACATCTATTGTGGCGTACTCTTGTCCCAGATGAAAGCTTTCCGTCCGCGCTCCCAGCAGCTCCCGACAAATCGCCGACAACAAATGCTGTCCACTATGCTGCTGCATATGATCAAATCTGCGCTCCCAATCCAACGTACAAGCTACCTTTTCACCCTCCGGCAAACGTTCGACCTGATGCCAAATATCGCCCTCTTCCAGAAAAACATCCACCACCGGAACGCCCTGAATCGTTCCCGTATCACATGGCTGACCCCCTCCATGCGGATAAAAAGCCGTTTCCTCCAGCATAACAAAATATCCGCCTTCTCTTTCCATGCTGCGTGTAATATGAGTCTCCCACTCCGTAAGGGTCGGAGAAGAGTAATATAGTTTTGTCGTCATTCAAAGATTCCTCACTTTGGATTTCAATTTTTAAAAAATGTCTCCATTTTTCGAATAAAGGCTTTTGCGGCTGGACCTACATATTTATCTACGCGATAAAACATTTCCAAATGTCGGGTAGGTGCATGCTTGATCGGAATCGCGCGAATCCCTAGTGACCCGAAGCTTTCAATCAATTGGCTCGGCTGAATCGTAGCTCCTATGCCTTCTTTCACCAGTTGAAACAGAGACGTTGCTGAGCCTGTTTCCATCAAAGGATGGATTAAAATCCCCTGATCTTCACACCAACGATCCACCAGATCACGCCCGACAAATCCTTTGGGAAACATCAGTAAAGGCACTTTGGCCAAATCTTCCGGTGCAAACGATGATCCGAATGAATCCCCAAGCCTACTCCAATATCCACTTTATTATCAAGCACTTCATTGTAAATATCAATCGAGGGAATGACCTGAACCTTCGTATGAGGAAACTCCTTGTGAAAGCTGATCAGTATAGGAATCAGACGATAATCCAGATCAGAGGGCAGAACCGCAACACGCAAATGACCGGTATGGAGATGGGTCAGATCAGATTGCCGATACGGTCAAACAAAGGGATTCCCACCTCATCCTCTAATACCCGTATTTGCTGGCTCAGCGTGGGTTGCGAAATCCCCAGCTTGTAGGCGGCCTCGGAAAAATGCAGCTATGCTGTTGATCCTCATAGCCACGTTCCTGCGCATGTTCGTTCATCATACGTTTTTCTTGCTCGCTGCAGGAATAAATGGGTTCATACTGGCTTTGATCATATGTATGATGATGGTGGTGCGGGCAAAAAAATAGGGAACAAATCTAAACTTCCGCTTTCCGATAAAATTTTATAAACTCCGTAAACTAAGAATCTCATTAAAATTTAGCTTGTAATTAAAATATTATTGTATTATGATTAGCCAGCTAACAAAATTTAGAATTGTAATAACTTCCAGTCGAAAGGAGAACCCTATGGATTTTGATTTACGGGATTTGCCCACTCGTGAAACACTTCAAGAATTTTCCAAACGTATTCCCGAGATTGATATCAAAGCCACAGAAGCCATGCTATTCTTTATGCGCGTATCCTCCAGTACTTTTAAAGTTAGCTTTGAGGGCTTTGAACAATTCGGTATATCTCATGGAAAATTTTCAATATTAATTCTCTTGTACCGAAACACGAATACAGGACTGATGGCAACAGAGCTTGCGGAGAAAGTGGGAATAAGCAAACCTACTGTTACCGGACTCATTGACCGCTTAGAGCGCGATGGTTTTGTCATTAGACAAAGTCACCCTTCTGACCGCCGTATGAGTATCGTCAAACTGACTGACCAAGGGACAGAATTGATGGAGTGGCTGCTGCCTGTACATTTTACAAGCACCTCCAAGCTGATGAGCCACCTATCCACCGATGAAAAAGAGTTATTGCTGACGTTACTGCAAAAAATAGAACTCGGCATTCCCCAAGCACAAGAAATATATAAAAAAGCGAAACCGAATCAATTTCATAAATGATTAAGCCAACGAAATGTATACTACATATAGACAAATTAAACCATTTTGATCTATATGTACTCTTCATTAAAGCTACTGAGGGTATTATGAAATTGATTCAACCATAATAACTCTAAAATTTACATTTTAGTTAGCCGGGTTACTTTTTAATTTTAAAATAAATAATATTTACATACCCTATTATTTATTCTATTTCCATGCCTAAGCCAATTGATTAACTTAAAGGAGCGTAATTACTCAATGAATCGCACACAAGTCACCAGTCTCATTATTCCTCTAATTTCTATTGCCTGTCTGATCGGCGGAGGTTTTCTCAGTCAAACCAACGGACAAGACCAAGTCAATGCTTCACGATCTGTTAAAGGTACAACCCTGAATTCGGACAGCATTCATGTATCCTTTGAACAAGTAGGCGGAAAAGTCCTTAGCATTCCAGTAAAAGAGGAAACTCCTGTAAAAAAAGGTACTATCCTTATGACGCTGGACGCCAAAGATGTTGATTTGCAAATTGAACAACTGCGAACGCAAATTGCCCAGTTCAATACACAGATTAGCCAACAGCAAAAATCAATTGACTTAGGTTATGCACGAGCTGTAACTCAAGAAAAGCAGGCACAGCTTGATATTGCGCAATCTCAAGTAACTCAAAGTAAGAGTCACGCGGCATTGCAACGGGCGGAAGCGGCTGAGCGTCAAGCCACAGCAGCGGAAAAGCATGTCAATGATGGTGCTCGACATGAGGATATTCAGCAACAGCGAATTGCAGTAGCCTCCGCAACCAAAAGCGTTCAGACGGCCCAAACTAACTATAATCGTAACAAAGCACTATATGATGCAGGCAGTGTATCCAAAGCTGCATTGGATGATGCCGAGTCATCATTGACTTTAGCTAAAAATCAGTTGAGTCAGCAACAAGAGTCTCTGCAAAAGCTGCTCAATGGCGCAACCACAGAAGAACGAATGCAAGCCAAAGAGCAAACAACACAAGCATCTGTTGCTGTAAAACAAGCAGCGGAAGAAATTCGTGGTGCCCAATTGTCCGTGGATCGTTCCAAAACACAACTGGAAACCATTCAGCAAAGTCGTCAACAGCTAGCCGATCAGAAGCTGGCCGTTGATCTTCTACAGCAACAAAAGGAAACCCAGGAAGTTCAGCTTAAAACGCTATTACTCAAAAAAGAACGTCTGGTGTTGAAAGCACCGCAGGATGGCAAGATCACTGCTATCAGTACCAAAGTGGGCGAAAATGTGGGACAAGGGGTTCCCGTTATTACTTTAGAAACCAACGAGTTATATTACGATCTCTACGTGAACGAGGATCAAGTGGGGAAATTTAAAGCCAATAAAGAAGTTAAAACCCACATCTCGGCTCTAAATAAGGATTTGCAAGGTGTTGTACGCTATGTTACATCTGCACCACAATTCGCCAATGTAAAAATGTCTCGTGAAAAAGGTGAGGCGGATACCGCCACATTCCAAGTACGTGTATATGTACCAAAAGATTCTACTTTGCTACCGGGTATGACAGTTGAGGTGAATACTGATGAAATCTCTTCGTGATGAATGGACGTACCTGGTTCATTCCAAGTATCCGATCATAGCTATCATTTTCCCGCTGATTGCAGTGCTGGGATATTCACTGCTACTCCCAAGCAGCCAAATTAACGAAGCTAACGTAGTCGTGGTGGATCAGGATAACACAGCCTATAGCCGTGAGTTCATCCAGAAAATAGATACCTCCCCTAATATGAACGTGGCTGAGGTTGTTTCATACACTGACAACCCTGAACAATATTTTTATCACGAGAAATTTTTGGCTGTTATTTCTCTGCCGAAGGGTTTGGAGGCCAATCACAATCGCTCCCTTTCCAGTCGTGTGGGGCTGATTCTGGATAATACCAATGCGCAATCTATTACTTTGATTCGCACGGCCATGCAGGAAATTAGCGTATCCGAGAATATGGAACTGTCCGTTCCAGCTATCATGAAAACCGGAATGAACGCGGAACAGGCCCAGGGAGCCCTTAATGGTATTGCTCTGGAAGTACGTTCTCTCTTTAATCCAACCAATGATTATCAGAATACATCAGTGCTTGCATTTACCTGTATGTTCTCTTTTATGATGCTTAATATTAACAGCTTGCCTCTGATCGCCAGACTAAGGGTTTCCCGAAGGCTGGCTGCAGAACTTCAGAATCCGTTCAATATATTGCTGCGTATTCTTCCTTACACGCTGTTTTCGACGGCAGGTTTAATCTTCTCTCTCGGAGTACTTAAAATGTTTGGGGGCAGCCGTTTCGAGGCCAATCCGGTTCTCTTTATCATTCCGGTTGTTCTGTACGTATTCGGTACGGTTTGTCTCAATATTCTGGTAGCATGGGGAGCCGCACATCCGGGAGTAGCCATCGGCAGAATGGTTATTGTACTCATGCCTGCTTTTGTTCTCTCGGGAGCTGTTCTCTCAAGATCGTTATTTCCGCCTTTAGCAATCCAAATCGGTGATTTCTTCCCATTTGCATGGCTGTACAAATTTGTGCGCTCGATGGGACTGCGTGGTGCGCCTTTACAAGAAATGCTTCCCGAGCTTGGATCACTGTTACTATATGTCGGTGTACTCTCCATGCTGGTTATAGCCAGAGCACTGTGGGAAAAGCAAAAGCTGGCCAAAAATGCTACAGGCGATGCTCCTGGAATGGGGGTAGCTCATTCCGTTGGTCCAACTAGCACGCCTGGCGGGATATCTGTACAAGGAGGACCGCCAGCGCCTATACACGAGCCAATAAAAGGATAGCTATCCCCAGTTCATACTTAAAATAAAAAGCACCTTTGAAATCACTATAAAAGTGGTTTTTCAGGTGCTTTGGGATAGCTACCTCAGGTTTACTTATATGCCAGACCTAATTGATAAGCGTGCTCCAGCAAACCTTCAATGTATTCTTTCGATTCGGACAAGGTATCGTAGAAGAACTCAACCCTGGACTCTCTTACTCTCGCGTAGACAGCAATCACTTTGTTCAAATAATTAGTAACTATATCGTGGTATTCATACTTGATCAAGTGTTCTTTCGTTCCTCCCGCCAAGCACAGCCACAAGACCTGTTTTGTCTTGAACTCCTCAAGTAAACCTATGTTCCACACTTTATCCAGGTACCCTTTTAGCATGGAAGGAACACTGTACCACCATAGAGGAAATACAAAGACCAGAGCATCCGCAGCAGCAATTCTGTCCATCTCTCTCCGTGTTTCAGGAGCATATTGTTTATGAGGCGTATTCCAATCCAGCTCATCTGCCGCGCTATATACCGGATTAAACCCATCCCGATACAAGTCCAAAATATCTACCTCGTGCTTATTCTCCTTCAATCCCTCTACAAAACGATTCATAGCTGCAAGGGTAAGTGAATCTTCTCTAGGATGCGTAACGACCAATAGAACTTTCATGTTATCCGTAACCTTCTTTCTCCTCGTGATTGGTGTACCCTGTCTACAGATGCTATTATGGTTGATATATATGAAAGTGTGAAGTACGCACTTCAATGTACCGTAGGTACTTTAAGGTTCCTTAGTGCTTTTTTGCACTACAGATCCGAGAGGAGAAAAGCAAATGAAAGATAATACCAAAACATATATGCTAGGGACTGAAGCAACCTTTGAGGTCATCGGCGGGAAATGGAAAGCCATTATCCTGTATCATTTAACCAGCGGCAGAAAACGTACATATGAGCTCCGTCAGCTCATTCCAAAAATCACCCAAAAAGTGCTCACACAGCAGCTTAGAGAGCTGGAAAAGGACGAAATCATCCACCGCATTATCTATAACCAGGTCCCACCCAAAGTAGAGTATGAGCTTAGTGAATACGGATGGGATTTTAAAGATCTGCTCGATCGTTTTTGCTTATGGGGAGAAGAACACTTAGACAGGGTTTATGGTGATAAAACAACGGTGCTGGAGGAATATTCTATGGAAGAGCCTTGTGTGGAAAAAAGTAGCAATATCGTAAAAAGCCCCGATGAAGTAACTCATCATCGAGGCTAAACGTGCATGCTGCTCCCATTTACTTTTGAGGCTTCAATTTGAAGCCTAGCGTGATAATTTCATGCGGCTTTACAGCCTGATGTAACTCATCAGAAGAATCCATTACGATGCCTTCTCCCTGTTCTTCGAGGATATTACTTTTATAAAAATCGTACTGCTGCGGCTCGGGCTTGATAGTTAATTTGGCTATACTATGACTCATATTGTACCAGCGTAATAGCACGTCCCCCGACAGCTCATTCATTTTCATTGAGGAGAAGGAAAGCTCTGCGCTTTTCCAATCAAACGGCGCATAATCTGGAGCAACTGTACCCGCATGAATCCCCGTTTGTTTTACAATCCAAGGAATTTGGTATTGATAGGCTTCTGTATATGCGCCGGACTGAATACCGTCGCCATCATGTGGAATGATCTCCAGACGGGCGATATGCTCACCTGGGCATTGCGCTTCTGGCGTCGGGAACCATCCCCAATCACCCAGCTCGCCAACTGAGCGAAGCAGCGTTACTGCAATCGTGTTACGTCCATCACGCAGCATTTCATATTCATTCAACCCGAGATTGGCTACGGTCAGACCGGCTTGTTCCCCGCTTACATCCACAAACGCCTGCTGATGCTGTGTGTTGCTTGGGTTTTCCCACTCAGGTGCGGGTTCATTATCCCGGATTGCAATTTCAAACATGGAGTCCACCCGATGCTCAGCAGAGTCTATATCTGTCGGAAACAGAGCGCGAAGTCGGTGATCCTTGGCCTGGTTGTTGAAGATGGTTTCCATGGAAACACCCCTGCTGTTCCGAGATAAAGAAATGACGGTCCGTATCGTCAGCGGAACGGTCTGTCGGGGGCGCTGAGCCTGACGGTGCGGATAATAAACCAGCTCTCGCTGCTCCTGCTCCAGCGTTTCATCCGCAGAGGCCGGTATTTCCCAATGTTGGATAATCTCCACGGATGCCTGATAAGGTGTATCTTCAAGCACGCGAATGTCAGCAATCAAATCTTCGGTGGTCAGCGCCTGCTCTCCCTCGGGCTGCCTGAACATATACTCGTTGCCGATATCACCAACATTTTCATATACGCCAAGGTCTTTGTAGCTGCGGCCTGTACGCTTATCCGTCAGGATAAAAGAGCCGTTATCCGCAATTTCGACGTGAAGCAGATCATTTTCCATACTTCGACTGCCATGAAAAAGTGAAGAGGTGTCAGTCTCGACATTGCTTCTCAGCCAAGCATAGGTTTTTAAGCCTAGCAGGGGCACACGTTCAACCTCAAAGGTAAGGCGAACCCGACGAGACATGTAAGGCTGGCGGAATCGGTCATCCGGCAGATCATAACCGAACTGTAGCCCGAGATCCTCCATCTTGCATGCCACCGGACGCCCTTCACCGTCCACCAGTACGCGCCCGGAAAGATCCATTTTCTTCGCTCGATGGGCGGCCTCCTCAAGCGTGTATCCTTCACGGAAGTACAGACGCACCACTTCCAGTTCTGCCGACACCATCCCACTGCGTTCCCAGCCTGACGTATTAAAAATCACGAGTGGCAACGCATCTTCTCCCAAGCAACTGAAGCCCGTCGTATCCACTGCTTGCGCAATGACCTCTATGCTTTCATCCACAATGCTCTCGGCTACATGACGGCTCTTATCAAACCGGGTCACCATCTCACGGTGCACCTCGTCCACACTACAGCCGCAAATACTGTCATGCGGATGGTTCTGCATCAGTGTTTTCCAGGCATAGGTGAACAAATGGTGAGGATAAGCCTGCCCCAACAGATGCGCGCAGGTCGCAAGCGGCTCAGCCACTTTTTCCAGCATCACTTGTCCCAACTGGTTCATCTGTTTCAAATACACCCGGGCAGAAGCCGTATTCACCAGCGTTCCCCAGCCGTCCGTGCGCTGACTGCGAAACTCTCCCTTCACAGACGAGAGTTGCCTTTGGGAAGCCTGTTTCAGAGAGGTCAGATAATCGTTGAAACTGGAATGAACAAACTCGATATCCGGATAAAGCTTCTGTGCCGTACGGATCGCTTCCGGTAAATCAAGCTGTAAAGGCTGATGATCGCATCCGTTCATGAACAGCAGCTCGCCAGTTGAAGCATATTTTTGCGCATCATCCAGTTTACGCTTCCAATAAACCTTGGCTTCCGCCTCATCTACCGGGACCTCATTGCCGTTGGAATACCAGTTGGCGAATAAAATACCGAGTACCTCCGATCCGTCTGGCCCCGTCCATAACAGTTCCGAAAAGGAGGACTCGTAGCCTCTATCCGACACTGTATTGTTAAACCCTGTCGGCTTTACGCCCCTTCCGAAGAAAACATTCGTAATCCCCGACTGTAGCATTAACTGCGGAGTCTGCCCAACCAGACCAAACGTATCGGGGAAGTATCCGATCTTGGACGGATTGCCGTAACGTTCGGCATCGCGGTGTCCGATCTGCATATTCCGTACATTGGCTTCGCCACTGGTCAGAAAAGCATCCTGCAAGATGTACCAGGGTCCGATAAAAATACGACCATTGCGAATATGCTGCTCCAGCCGTTCCTTATGCTCGGGGCGAACCTGTAGATAATCCTCCAGAATGATCGTCTGCCCGTCCAGGTAAAAACTTCTATAATCCGGGTCCTGCTCCAGTTTGTCCAACAGAGAATCCATCAGGCTAATCAGGCGCATATGGTGCTTCTCATAAGGCAAATACCACTCTCGATCCCAGTGGGTATGAGAAATAATATGTGCTGTCGTCTTGCTGTCTGTGTATGTGCCCGCTTCCCTGCTTCCGGCTTGATTGTTGATTGGTTCATCCCTGTGCTCGCTCATCGTATATCTCCCCACCGTATGTCATGACCTGACATTTGTTCACTGCATCACTTTAATATTCACGTCCTCGGGACGATATACCGCAAGCAACCGTCCTTCGCGATCCACAGCAAACAGGACAGAACGGCTCCTTGGCAGCAGAAAAGCGTAGGATATTCCAGTCTCCTTATCCCGAATACGCACCGGGGTATCCCTGGAAAACTCCGATACGAAAATATACAGGCCCCCGTTCTCGAAGTTGAGTTTACGTCCGTATAGTCCCGGCTGATCGCCACCGTCTATCCACTCCAGCTCTCGCTCCACCCCGGCGGCAGTGAGGGCGTAGCGATATAGCTCAGCAATCGGCTCATCCCTGCCATTCAACTCCAGTGGAAGCGGACTCCAGATCAAGAGCCCCTTGCCAAGCCGCAGGTTCACGACTTCATCACCCATCGCTCCAGCCGCTTCCAGTGACAGTTGTTCCTCCTTAGCCACCTCAGCGATTCGTCGCTGACCGAATGAGACAGGGAAGGTTTGACCCTCCAGACTCAGCACTTCCTCCCGTTGGACATTGCCCAGCGTACGCTGCCCAATAATATCATCGACCCGGTCGCTCACTTTCCAGTAAGGATCAAGGCCCAACGGTCCGGTGACTAGTAAAGTCACACCGCAGGATCGCACCATTTCCAGAAGATGTTCCAGCGATGTACTGTCGAAATTGTGCGCACTAGGGATCATAATCAGTTTCGGTAACTGCCGCTTGAGCGAGTCCAGATGATACTCGGAGACAGAACGAAACGGCTGCTTGAGATCATAGGACATCACCCGGGTAAGCCGCGTTGTGGCACCAAAAGCAAGTGATCGGTTGGAAAAATCATTGGAATACGGAAACACGACAACCGTTTCCTCCAGCTCCCGGTCCGTAAACAGATCACGAATATCATTCATAAAACACCCAAAATCGTAAGACACCTCTGCCTCCGGCTTCTCGGTCCCATCCGCACGTAGCGCCCCGATGTGCGATTCATTGGCATTATCCATGTAAAAATTCGTATTCCAGATCCAGTGAATCGCACCCGCTCCACCAGTCGAAAAGGCATACGCATACTTGCGCTCCAGCATGTCACGCAGCTCCGCCTCTGAACGCTTGGCTCGACCATCCGGCGTTTCGACATACATAATTCCGGTTTCCTGCACGAGATTCGGTTTGTCTGGTGTTTTGGCAAAAATACCGTCCCACACCAAATGATCATTCAGCCACCATGAATGCACCGTCGTATAATCCACCACAGCCTCATAAAAAAACGGAGATGGCCGCTGCGCGCCCAGTGCCTCGTCCTGACCTACAGTTACCAAATGCCCGGGACAAAGCTCCCGGATTGTAGTCGCCAATTGCTCGGCCCACAGATTGTGCATATCCATCGAAAACAGGCAGTAGTCCAGCCATTTGGCCCCCTTTTTGGCCTGATGCATATCCTGAACACCGAAGTTGATCTCCTCCGGCTCAGGAATCGTGGCAGAAGCAAAACGGTGAAGCTGCTGTGGCGTCATGTTCCACGCTTCCTGCAAAGCCTCAATACTGCCGTGCCGTTGCTTCAACCACGTGCTGAACGCCTCCTGTTCCCATGAGTCCCTCGCAGAACGCGGACCATCCGCGAAAATGCGCGACGGATCAAACATGGAAGGCTCGTTAATCAGATCCCAATCCACATGGGTTGTAGCCGTGTGCCGGCTGACAATACTGCGAATGAACCGCTTTTGTGCTTCCACGCTTTGCGGATCGAGATAAGGGTTAACCCCTTCCCATGTTTCCGGTGTAAAAGAAAAGAACGTGAACGTCACCTGCAATCCATGCCTTTTGGCTGTCAGCAAAAAAGCATCAATCGCGCGAAGCGCCTCTTCCGAGGCGTGCCCGTCTATCTGCATCATATTGCGATAAGCCGTCCATACCCCTGTACGAATCCAGTTGATACCCGCTTTGGCCATCTGGGCCATATCCCGGTCCCATACGGCTGCATTGGGCAAAAACAGAAATTTCCGTGCTACATCTGAGGTCATATAGGTCATGCCGACAACAGGCAACGGGCGCCCATCCTTTATAAAATAATCCCGGCTGCGCGTCATGTTCTGTCCTTCGGCCAGCAGCCCGGCATCCTGCCCCCAAAACCCCTGCCTCAACATGCGCACTTCTCCATCCGGTGATTCGGCCCGGCAAATAACTCGATACAACCCGCTTTGGATGGAAAAGGTAAGGGGAATACGTACAAAGCCTTGCTCCCTGCTAACCTCAATCTGCAAACGCTGGCTCCATACCTGCTGGCCGCCGTCATCCAACACTTGTTCCACCGTCAGGTCAAAACTCCATACTTCCTGATCCCTGTGCGTGGCTTTGTCTCGTTGCAACCTTTGGGTTTGAAGCGTCAGTATAGCGCGTTCTCCAGGCTCATAGGCCGCATAGTTCGGCTTGAGAGATAGCTCCGTCGTCCCCTTGGCGCAGAAATTCGCCCATTGGGCAAGCAACCGTTCACCATCCTTTTCCCAAAAGGTATCCGTCAATGGCAAATGAGCAAACATCCAGCGTGCTCCTGCAAATAGACCTCGGGCATGCTCCCATAGCACCACCGGGGCGGCAATGTCCCTTCCGTCCTTACTTACTCCCTTGAGCAAAGGATAAATTCGCGTATTTATCGGCCCGGCAGAGCCCATTTGGTGCGGCAGATCGCTGCTTTTGGTCGTATGTGGAACGAGATTCCACGTATCCGCCACCTGGAACAGAGACTCCTGACCACACAGCACAGGAATATCCTCTGATGCGACCAGGGAAGCCACCTTCGACGCGTCCACTCTCAGCACCTCATGAATATGCAGTTCCTGATGATACGCAGTCTGCTCAGTCTCAATTACCCAGTCTCCATACTCATCAGCAGGATCGCGGATCGGATGCTTAAAGGGTGCTCCCCCGACGTTAAGCAGCCCCCCTCCCCTGTGGAGAAATGCCACGATTTCGGTCCAGGCGGACTTGGGGAAGTACGGTGCATGCAGATTGACAAAGCAGCCGTTGTCCATATGCTTTAGCGTTTCAGCCAGTTCATCGGCTCGTACGACCACCACGTCTGCAACTCCCTGAAATGCCCCGTCTGGCAACAGGCTCCCTATAGCGGGAAAGCCTTGCTCACTGAAAACAACGATGGATGGGTTTACTATGGATTCATTCATAACAAGCCATCCTTCATGGCCTTATACACAAGCTGGGCAAACAGACTGTTGGACCAGGCGAACCATTTCCTTGTAAAAACCGTGGGATCATCGGCATGAAAGCCTTCATGCATATATCCGGTGTCCCCATCTGTCGCTTCCAGCATCCGGATCATTTCCAGCCTCTCTTCTGCGGTCTGGGCCGTTAATCCTTGCATAGACAGGGCCATATGCCAGATGTAACCCGGTAGGGTGTGCGGACTTCCGATGCCTTTGGCCGCCTTGCCTTCAAAGTAAAACGGATTCTCCTGGCTTAAAGCGAAGCGTCTCGTATTTTGATAGATAGGATCGTCCGCCGTCGTATAGCCCAAATACGGAATGGACATTAATCCCGGCGTACCTGCGTCATCCATCAGGCAGTAGTTGCCAAATCCGTCCGTTTCATAAGCATATATAGGCCCGAATACCGGGTGGCGGTAAATGCCGTACAAGTGAATACCGTGCTCCACCTCAGCCTCCAGCTCCTTCAGCTCGTTCAGGAAGTCCAGATCACGGAATACCCACTCCGCAAACTCCTGCATCTGCCGCAAAGCAACCACCGCAAACATATTGCCGGGTATATTGTAGTGGAAATCGCAAGCATCATCACTGGAACGGAAGCCCGACCAAATCATCCCCGTATAATTTATAGGCATACCGAGTCCCTGATTGCGCAAGGAATCGGTGGAAATGCCGTTATTACGCGTAAACCGATACGCAGATTGCTCTTGGTGACGCTGCTCCGTTTTGAACACATCCACCATTTTACGCAGAGCCGTCTTGAATTTTGAATCAAAAATATCGGTAAGCTCCGTTTCCTTCCAGTACATATAAGCCAGCCGAATGACAAAGCAAAGCGAGTCGATCTCAAATTTTCGTTCCCACACCCATGGCGACATTTCCGTCTCATCAGCCGCATTCCAGTGCCAGTCATTCGCCGTCTCATTGAACGCATTCGCATACGGGTCTATGAGGACATAATGAATATGGCGCTTGATCAGACCACCAATGATACGCTGTAAATCAGCATCCTCCCTGGCTAACGGCACATAATGAATAACCTGCTCTACGGAATCCCGCAACCAAAGAGCCGGAATATCACCTGTAATGAGAAACGTTGTCCCATCATCCATTAGTTTGGTCGTCGTCTCCAGCGAATTCGGAAAACAGTTTTTAAACAGCTTCAGCAGCTTCGGCCTGTGAGCCAGTGCTTGCTCCGCTTCCTTGAGTACATCCTGAACAGCCTGCGGCATGTCAAGGTCGGGCATCGGTATTTTGGGAAGCCTGAATTGTTCCAATAGCTTTTTCGCTCCTTTGCAAACGTATCGTTTTAATTTCATAAGGTATAAAAGACAACGTGAGACAGCTACCTTCCAGCTCAAGCGGCTGCACGGGTTCCTCCAGCGCATTCGACACGTAGGCTGCGTTGAACGTGTAAGGCCAGGTCAGCTTGATCGTCTCCCGTCCCCCAGAAGATTCGTACAAACGAAGAACCGTCCCCAGCCCATCTTCGGCCGGCTTGATCGTATCCAGCACAACGTGACGGCTATCAAAGTTAATGAACGATCCGCTGCTCGGCAGCACTCCGGTGCTGTGCTTTTGCTGTTGCACAACAGGCATATCATGGTTCAGCTCAGCCGCATGACGCAAGGTATGGGCGCTGCGCCAGTCTGCCACATGCGGATATAGCGAATACGTAAAATCGTGCTCGCCCAGATCGGCATCTTTATCCGGCCATTTGGGTGCACGCAGCAGAGACAGACGGATGGTGCTGTCTTGAATGTCGTAGCCATATTTGCAATCATTGAGCAGACTCACGCCATAGCCGTGCTCGGAAACATCCGCAAATCGGTGTCCACACACTTCATACTGCGCCTGCTCCCAGCTTGTATTCCGATGGGTCGGCCGCTCCAAAGCACCGAAAGGAATTTCATAGGTCGCCTTGTCCGTAACCACATCTACAGGAAAGCCTACCTTTAGCAGCTTGTGCGCTTCATTCCAGCTCACATGCGTCTTGAAATCAATTCGTCGCTCATGATGATAAAAGATCATATCCTGCGTCATTTCAGATTGATGGATTCGCCATCGAAAGCGCAGCACATCCTTCGTTTTTCCCTTGAGCACTAAGCGTTTTTCAAGCAACTCGGCTTCTCCTGCTACCTGTTCCTCATAGCGGTCATCCAAATCCCATGCATCCCACAGCGTCGGACGATCATGGAATAAATGAAAACGATTTGCCCGTTCCCCCGGCTTCACAATTTCACGGTTTGCCGCTTTATCCAGCAGACGAATGATTTCGCCCTGCTCATTAAATTGCACCTTATACAATGCCGTCTCCCAGCGATCCTCCAGCGATCCAGAATTCACAGTTTTTTCGGACTGTCCACTTGTTCCGGCCTGTTCTCGCTCCAGCCAAATCGTTTTGTAGCCCAGTGCAGGAATGTCTGGAATACGCACCGAAATGCCGCCCTCCTCCACATCGGTGTCCAGCCGCTCGGCTTCATCTTTAGCGTAGTGGTAGGCATACAATCCCTTTGTCGATTCCGCAGCAATATGGATCACGGCACTACGGCTCCAGCCCAGGCTGTTAAACACAAGATACGGCATTCCTGTTCTCGAGCCTTCCGTGTTCACTTGAGCCGCCAGCGTCGTAATCCCCTGTTGAAGCCCGACATGTCCCCATTCGAAAATTTGCTGATACTCCTTATCCGAAGTGCCGTAAACCTCGGTAATCGCCGAGCCGGGAATAATATCGTGGAACTGATTCAACAAAATCAGCTTCCAGCCCTCATGCAATGCCGAACGGATGTCCTGTGCCTGCTCCAGCTCCAGATTCGTTAATGCCAGTGTGCTCCACAGCTCTGCCTCGCGGTAGACTCCCTCCGCTTTCCGGTTATTACGTTTGTTGCGGGCGTGGGTCGTGTAGGTTCCCCGGTGCAGCTCAAGGTACAAGTCACCATGCCATTTGGGAAGCTTCGGATGCGCCTGATCTATACCTGCAAAAAATTGTTCCGCCGTGCTGTACCGACTCGCAGGCTGTCCCACCATCAGCGGAGAACGCTCTATATATTCCAGCATTTCGCGCGTAACCCCACCGCCGCCGTCTCCATGTCCGTAGAGCAACATGTGCTCAGGATGCGCCGATTTTTCACGATAGGACTGCCAATGGTCATGAATGTCCTGCGGCCGTGTATTTTCATTCACGCCATGATTGAGATAGGACAACATCGAAGTGCCATCAATGCCCACCCAGTGAAACAAATCGTAAGGAAACACATTCGTATCATTCCAGCCCAGCTTGGTCGTCATAAAATAGTCCATCTTCCCATGCTTTAAAATCTGCGGCAGGGACGCACAGTAGCCGAACGTATCCGGCAGCCATTCGATATGAGAGGTTTTGCCGAATTCCTGTTGGTAAAAACGCTGACCATACAGCATTTGGCGGATGAGTGATTCGCCATTGGGCAGGTTCAAATCAGGCTCAACCCACATCCCCCCAACCAGCTCCCACCGTCCTTCGGCGACTCTCGCTTTGACCCGTTCATACAGCTCTGGATCATTTTCCTTTACAAAAGAGAACAGCAGCGGCTGGCTCTGTGCATATTGATAGGCCGGGTATTCATCCATCAGCGCATCCACCGTTGAGAAGGTTCGGCTTGTTTTCCGTACGGTCTCGCGCATCGGCCACAGCCAAGCAATGTCAATGTGCGACTGTCCTACCATATGCTCCAAACCTTGCGCATTTCCACCGATCTCCTGAACCTGCCGAATGAGTTCCTTTTCTGTGGCTGAGATCGCTCCCCCTTCTCGAATGGCGTCTTCCTCCAGATTCGCAAAGCAATCCATCACCCCATACAGAGCTTTCAGCAGGCGTATTCTGCGGATATCGCCCTCAGGCAGCAGTAGAGCGGCTTCGCTAATAACGGTAACGGTATACATCAGGCTCTGCACGGGCTTGTTTGGCCGTACAAGATAGCTTGTAATAGAAGAAATCGGAGGTTGAATGACAGCCTGCCGATTAAGTGGATCAACGGGTTCGGGTACAGGATCAAATAGTTCTATGTCCAATTCCGGTGAAGGCCCGATGACCTGCGGATTAAGCGTGACATAGGTATGATTGCGGTCAAGCCCGTGATAGGAAGCACCATTGACCCGCAGCAATCCTTCTCCCCCGGACTCAAACACCAATCCAAAAGGCTCTCTCAACCACGCTGTCGGTACATCCAACTGCGTTCGAAAAAAATAAGTTGTCCCCTGACTGCTGGGGAATCGCCTGAGGTCCAGTCCTTCCGATAAAGGTGTGGTGTCTTCGTATTGACCTGGTGTTTGGTAAGTGGAGCGTGTAATGTTCCAACTCCGCAAATCCAGCTTCTCCAGCCATTGGCATTCCGACAATTCCCGAGTCAAGCGTCTGATACGCTCCATCATTCGTCCTCCCGTACGATCAACTCGGCACACAGGGTATCTTTGGAGTGCCTGCCTACTTGAATAGAAAACTGCCCTGCCTCAACGACTGGCTGTAGATCACGCCCTATATATTGCAGCTTGTCGGAGCCTATAACAAACTCCACTGTGCGTGTTTCCCCGGGCTTTAATACAACCTTGCAGAAGCCCTTGAGTTCCCTGACTGGCCGGGTTAACGAGCTCACCGTGTCCGAGATATACAACTGAACCACCTCAGCCCCTTCCCGTTCGCCTGTGTTGGTTACATCGACTGTAGCCGTAACGGATTCGCCCGCTCGGATCGAATTGGCGCTTAATGTAAGCCTTTCATAGCTAAACGTCGTGTAGCTGAGACCATAGCCAAACGGATAGCGCGGCTCGGCATCGTTCTCCAGATACCTCTTGCCACGGGAACGCTTGCCGTTGTAATATACCGGCAACTGCCCGACATGCTTAGGGATGGAGAGGGTTAATCGTCCGGAAGGATTTACATCCCCAAATAAAATATCCGCGATTGCATGTCCCCCCTCCTGACCGGGATACCATGCTTCCAAAATAGCGTGCGCATGCTCCTCCACCCACGGCTCAGCAATCGGTCGCCCGTTAATATAAACGACGACCAGTTCCTTTCCCAGCCTGTAGACTTCCTGCATGAGTTGAAGCTGTACCCCCGCAAGCCCCAACGTCATCCGGTCGATGCCTTCGCCGCATTCCATGTCGTTCCAATCGTGATCCGATACCTTCGAGGCGCCGGTTTTCAGATCAATCGTTCCTTCCCCGAAATCGCGGGCACTGGATCCTCCGACCACCATCACCACTGTATCGGCCTCAGCCGCACATGCCAGTGCATTTTCAAAGCCTTCCCGAGATTCTCCCTTGATCCGGCAGCCAGGTGCGTACAGAACGCTATCCTGATCCTTCCCCAGCTTGCTACGGATGCCATCAAGTACAGTTACCACACGGGCTCTCGGCTGCGGTGATGTATAATCGCCCAGTTGGTTGTAGACCTGATCTGCATTCGGGCCGATGACCGCAATACGCTTGGAGGTTTTCGGCAGGGGAAGCGTTCTATCGACGTTTTTGAGCAGCACAATCCCTTCAGTCGCAAGCTGACGAGCCAACCGAATATGCTCCGCCCGACCAATCACCTGCTCCGCTCGTTCCGCATTCACATACGGTTTGTCAAACAGACCCAGCCTGAATTTTAGCGTGAGCACCCTGCGAACCGCCCGATCCAGCACACTCGTCTCCAGCTTGCCAGCGTGAACCGCCTCGACCAGATGACTTCCGAACATTTCACCGGACATTTCCATATCAATCCCTGCGCGAATCGCCTGCACAGCGGCATCCGATCCATTCTCGGCTACATCGTGTCCACTCGCCAACATTTCAATCGCGCCACAATCCGTAATGATCAGACCGTCAAATCCCCACGCCTGACGAAGAATATCGTCCAATAGCTCAGCATTCACTGTACACGGGACCCCGTCGATTTCGTTATAGGCTGGCATAATAGATTGCACCCCTGCTTCCACCGCTTTTTGGAATGGATACAGATCGACCTCCAAAAGCTCGCGCCAGCCCATATGCACAGGTCCGGCATTACGTCCGCCCTCCGAGCTGCCATAGCCTGCAAAATGCTTTAATGTGGCAGCCACGCTATGTTCGCTGAGTAAGCTTTCCCCCTGAAGCCCCTCCACGGCGGCAACAGCAAATTCGCCGATGAGATAAGGGTCTTCGCCAAAGCATTCCTCCGTGCGTCCCCAGCGCGGATCACGCACCACATCAAGCACGGGCGAGTACGTGACCGCCCCGCCCTGAGCGCGGGTTTCGCTCGCAACCGCGCGGCACATGTCACGGTACAGATCGACATTCCACGTGCTGCCGATGGACAGCGGAACCGGAAATACAGTGCCGTCAATCGCCATATGACCATGAGAGCATTCCTCGCCGATCAGAATCGGGATGCCTAGCCGGGAATGCTCCACTGCATATCGCTGGATCAGGTTCACGGCCTCCGCCCCCTGCTTGGCAGACAAGCCATTCTCCAAGGTCACCCCGGTCCACGGATCAGCGCGAAGCACCCCGTATAAGGAGCCGACTCCCCCATTTTGCACCTGCTGCTTGAAAGCATGATGCAGGGACAATTTCCCGTCTGTGTGCTCATACACTTGCCATCCGAAGGGCTGCACAAGCTGACCCACCTTTTCCTCTATCGTCATCAAACCGATTAAGTGCTTTACCCGTTCTTCGATCGGTTTGCTTTTATCCTTATAAATCAACATGTTCATGCCCTCTCCTTCCCTGTTATTCCTTCACAGCCCCAACCGTAAGTCCCTGCACAAAGTAACGCTGGAAGAAGGGATAAGCGAATATAATAGGCAGCGTCGCCAGTACCACCATCGCCATACGCGAAGTATCCTGCGGAATCGATTGAAGCGCAGCCAGACTCATAGAGCTGTTTTGCGAATTTTGCTGGATGAACTGAATGCTGGATTCAATCCGCATCAGCATGGACTGAAGTGGCACCAGATTGGGATTGTCAATATACAACAGGGCATTAAACCAGTCATTCCAGTAACCAAGCGTGCTAAATAAACCAATAGTCGCAAGTCCGGGCAGAGAGAGCGGAAGCACGATTTTTAAAAATGTGTAAAACTCGCCTGCCCCATCTATTTTGGCTGATTCAACGATGGCATCTGGCACGCTGGTGCTATAGAATGTGCGCAGGATCATAATATAAAAGGCATTCATGGCCAGCGGCAATATCAAAGCCCAAATCGTATCCTTGAGCCCGAGCAATTGGGAAACGACCATATAGGTCGGAATCATTCCACCATTAAAAAGCATGGTTAAAATCGCAAAAATGGAAAAGAATCTCCGGTAACGAAAGCTCTTTCGTGAAATGGCGTACGCATATAACGAAATGAGAATGAGACTGATCACCGTACCGATGACCGTTACGGCAATCGTCACCCCATAAGAGCGCAGTAGCGTATCACTGGTGCGAAATATGAAGCGATAAGCCTCCAGACTCCATTGAGCCGGGAGCAGCCGATATCCGTCACGCGCCAGCGTTTTCTCATCGGTTAGGGAAATAATGACGACGAACAAAAAGGGAAATACACACAGGAACGCGAACACCCCTGCTATCACATTCAGAACAGCATTCCAGCCCCGTGAAATATGATGGAAATCCCGTCTTTTTCTTTCTTTTCCAGAAGCCACAGTCCACACCCCTCTCCTCTTTTTTTAGAACAAAGCGCTGTCTTTATCTATTTTTCGCACAACATAATTGGATAGAATGACGAGAACGAAGCCAACCACCGACTGATACAAACCTGCGGCTGTGCTCATCCCGATTTCCCCTGTCGTTTTCAACCCGCGGTATACATAGGTATCGATGACGTTCGTTACCGAATACAAGGTGCCCGAATCTCTCGGAACCTGATAGAACAAACCAAAATCCGCGTAAAAAATCCGTCCGACTGCAAGCAGCGTCATAATGATAATGATCGGCGAGAGCAAAGGGAGCGTCACATTACGAATTTGCTGCCACTTGCTGGCTCCATCTATCATGGCTGCTTCATACAAGGATTTGTCGATGCCCAAAATCGAAGCCAGATAAACGACACTGTTATAGCCGATCGCCTTCCATAGACTGACTAAAATCAAGATGTACGGCCAATAGGCGGCCTCCGAATACCACTGAATCGGCTCGATGCCAAACCCTGCGAGAATTTGATTCAGCATCCCCCGATCCATGCTCAGAAAGCTGAATGCAAAGTAGCCCACGATGACCCATGACAGGAAATACGGGAGAAACATGCCTGTCTGGTACAGCTTCGCTAATCGTTTATTAATCAGCTCGGAGAGCAGAATAGCCATAGCTACCGAAAAAACAAGTCCGAGAATAATAAAGACCAGGTTATACAAAAGGGTATTTCGCGTGATGACATAGGCATCGTTGTTATTGAACAGAAACTTGAAGTTATCCCAGCCCACCCACTTGCTCGTATAAATACTGGCCCAGAATCCTTCCCTGTTAAAACGATATTGCTTGAAGGCAGTCACTGTACCGACCAGCGGCAGATACGAAAAGAAGAAGAACCAGATAGCGCCGGGCAGCACCATGAACAGCATAACTTTATTTTTAATCACATTTCTGAAAAATGCGGCCATAGGTATCCCCTCCCAATCTGTAATAGCTAAAATAGCTATTGAAAAAAGACCGGGCGTAACTTACACCCGCCCGATCCTCTCTTATATTTCACGACCTAAAGCATTATTTGCTGTTTTGTGCCTTCCAGGCATCAAGCTGGGACTGCGCTTCCGCCATCACCTTATCCAGACCAGCCTGCTTGAATTTCTCAGTCACTTTCGGGAGATTCGTTTCCGGGTCCAGCGTGCCTGTCATCAGTGAAGCCCAAAATTGCTCTTTGACGTTCTGAATCGCTGCCATCTCCGTAGATACTTTACTGCTGTCAAAGTTGAAGCTTAGGATTGGAGAATTTTTCCCCTCCGAGTTGAACTTCTTGAATTGCTCCCATTTGTCAGCCGGATCATTCGGATTCAGATACAGTAGCATATTGTTGCCTAGCGAATACGAAGGCATGTCATAGTTTTTGGAATCAGCCAGATTTTCGATATACTGGCCATCTGTTTTTTTGTAATGCACTCCCTTAATACCGGAATCAACCATATTACGTAATACCGGATCTGTATTCAGCAGGTTCAGGAACTGCATCGCCTTTTCGGGGTTTGCCGAGTTAGCCGAGATCGCCATAATGGAGCCCTGTACAGACGTATTAGTCACCATCGGATCGCTCGCAGGGGTGGATATAACCGGATAGCCGTAGCTTGCAGACCATAGATTATCGGCCAGCGGTTGAGTTTGCGCACGATCCAGAAACCAGTTTCCAGACGTTGTTAAATCATTGGTGGAGCCTGTGGTTGCCGCTTCCGGTGATACATACCCGGCCTTGTAGTACTTATGCATCGTCGTCAGCGCCTGCTTCATTTCAGGCGTTTCCAAAATGTTTACGATCTTATAATCCGTGCTATCCATTTTGACAGCCATCGGCAGGTTTTGAATGATATAGTCATATGGAACGTAGGGAACATAGTTTTTGTCCATGCCAAACGCTGTTACGCCGGGCTCGTTTTCTTTAATGGTTTTGAGCAGAGGCTCCAGACTATCCAGCGAACGGACATTTGGAAGGTCCAGCTTGTATTGGGTCAGCAATTTTTTGTTGAACCGCCATACCTCTTGCTGTGGAAGCTCCTTGTTGGCAGGAATACCATAATGATGTCCATCCACCTTGGAGCCTTCCAGAAACGCAGGATCAATCGTCTTTTTAAGATCCTGACCGTACTTGTCAAGCAAGTCGTCCAGTTCCATGAATGCGCCCTTTCTGGCATTTTGCACATAATCAAAGCCACCGGAAGCCGTAAATACAATATCCATTGGCTCTCCCGAAGCCACATTCACCTGCATTTTTTGCGGGTAGTCGCCCCAATCGACCATTTTCATTTTGATCGTGGCGTATATTTTCTTTTGGGTATACTTGCTAACCTCTTCCATCACCCGATCTACATCTTTTTGAGGTGTACCAATGGTGTACCAGATCAGCTCTACCGGCTTTTCCGCTCCTCCATTCGTCGTTTCACCGCCACCGCTGCTTCCTCCACAAGCACTGAGAATGAGCGTCAACACCATACACATCACCAGAACAAACGAGTAGCTCCTTTTGCTTTTACCCATGTATGATCCTCCCTTATGAAATGGAATTTGACCTTGTCGTTTCATTCATTTCTGTTTCAGGATTTTGCAAAATTCGATTCCAGTCGCTCCGAAGTGCAAGATATAGACGAACTAAACCATTTCGATCTATATCTTGTTCATTGGAAGTCGCTTATGGGATTTTTGCAAAATCCTCATTTATGAAGCAACTACGTTAACCTTAACTAATGTAAGCACTTTCATAAAGAAGATAAACTTAATAAACCAAGGTACAAATTAAAGAAATCCATGTACACCTGGTATTTATTATCCCAATCCTTTATAGTCTGTCGGGGAAATGCCCACATATTTTCTGAACTGCTTATAAAAATATCCCGTCTCCCAATACCCCACGTTCCGCGCAATTTCGTGTACCTTGAGATTGGTGTTTTTAAGCTGCTCCTTGGCTTTTTTAATCCGGTATTGATTGATATATTCAGCAAAGGTTTCGCCCGTTTCCTTATGAAACAACTGACCGAGATAAACGGGATGAAGGTGGTACTGGAATCCTAATATTTTTAAGGATAGCTCCTTGGCATAATGAACATGGATATAGGACAGCACCTGACTTACGATAGGGTTTTTCATATCTTGCAGCAGTGAATTCACCGTCTCTGTCGCCACATGCTGAAGCGCACTCACCAGCTCTGCCAATGTCGTACAGCATTTTATCTGGTGAAGCCCCTGCTGAAACCGTTCCGACTCATTGGAATGCTTGATGCTCTCCAGTTCCATCTTGAACCGGATCACCAGCTCCAGCGCCATATTCCGCAATTCATCCGGGGTAACACTTTCAAGATGCTGGATTTGCTCAAAATCACTCTGAATCCGTGCGGTAAGCGCATCTAGGTCTCTTGCTATAATCAGCTTCGCATAATCCTTCCAGTCGATGGAACAAGTCTCGCCAGCGTTGCCCTCGCCCTCCTCCAGCATCGTATAGTCAATGATCCGGCGGTCATCATATATCATAAAATATTCCAGAGATTTTTTAGCTTCATTATAGCTGCGTGGAGCTGCAGCAAGCGAACCGGCGCTGCCTATCCCGATATACACTGTTTCTTCCCCGTCCGTCGACCACTGAACAGAAAAATCCTCCAGCAGCGTTATCAAGTCCTGTCTGTCCTCATCATAATTCGGTAGTGCGGCAATGATTACACTATCCGCATCAACATCGCGAAACAATGTTAAATCGGGCTGGTGTTGAATGTACTGCCTTAACAGTTGATGCATTCCTGCCGAATCCCCCTCCGTCCGTAACACGGCTACCTCCATGAAAGGGATATTTAACGAAAAACCTATCAATTCAGCACGTTCCTGAAATTCTGTAGGCGCAATCTGTCCTGTCAGCCAACGATACAACGTATTTTCCTTGAGAACCTGCACCCCGAACGTCTCATATCGTTGATCCAACCGGGACCTGTCCAGCTTCTCCGTTGTATTGCATAAAGTGGATTCCAGTTCCTCCACATTAATCGGCTTCAGAAGATAATTTTCGATGCCCAGCTTCATGCCTTCCTTCAAGTAATCAAATTCATTAAATCCGCTCAAAACAATCGCCTTCAAGTCAGGATGCAGCTTTCTCGCCTCATGAATCAGCCTGAGACCATTCATCGTTGGCATGGAAATGTCCGTAATCAGTACGTCCACGGGTCTGGAGGCCAGCGCTTCCAGCGCCAAAGATCCATTTTCCGCATGTCCGACAATTTCTAGCCCAAAAGAGGTCCAATCCACAATATCGTATAATCCCTCAATGATAAAAGGCTCATCGTCTACAATAAATACTTTATACATATATGGCATCCATCCCTTCCCTGTTGGGGCATCGTACCCGAATCGTCGTTCCCTCACCGCTGCGGCTCTCCAGTTCAATCCCGTAATCGGCTCCATGTAAAAACCGAAGTCGGGTGTGCACACTGCGTAGTCCAAACATTTGTCCGTTTTCCTCCTGGCGTTCCAGTTCCTCCAGAATCTCTTTCAAACGCTCCCCTTCAATGCCCTTCCCATTGTCACGGATCTCAACCAGCAGAACCTCCCCCGTTTCCCGCACATCAATGGTCAGCACATTATCATTCCGGTCGCTTTGGATACCGTGAACAATATAATTCTCAATGATGGGTTGAAGCATCAGCTTCATGACAGAACGGGTATACAACTCGGGGTCGACCGTAATCGTGTAATTGAACCTTTCCTTGTAGCGTATTCTGAACAACTCAAGATATAATCTGCAAGCCTCCAATTCATCTTTAAGCGTGTATATTTTTTTCTGCTGAACCAGGCTTTTGAACAACACCGATAAGCTATAAATCATTTCTCCTACATCCTTGGCTCCCTGGGAAATCGCCCTCATACGTATCACTTCAAGCGTGTTATACAAAAAATGTGGATGAATACGTGCCTGCAAGGCAACAAGCTCCGTTTGCTTTTGCTTGATCTCTGCTTTATACACCCGTTCAATATATAGATTAAGTTCGTCCAGCATATCGTTGAAGCTTCGAGAGATTTGTCCCAGCTCATCCTCTTGGGGGTCTTGGATACGAGCTGTGAGGTCACCATTTTTCACCTGACGGGTGAATTTAATAATCCGATTCGTTCGTTTAGCAAAGTTAATGACGAAAAAGGCAGGGAACAGCACAGCAAACAGAATACAAATGGCACTGATTGTCAAAATCGTATTACGGATACCCCGGTACGATTGAGCCATTTCCTCATTGGGGACTGCCCCAATCACGACATATCCTTCGTCCGGAGAAATCAGCTTGTTGATGTACATATTTTGCTTCGCCTGAATGATCCCGGCATCGGAATCCACATCGTCATATAATGATCGGGTCACTTCGACATAAGGATACGTTTTCCCGTAATAGTTATTCCTTGAATCGAACAGAACCGTTCCATGGGTGGACAGAACGATAATTTCCCCCTTCAGGTTGTTCCCGTAGCTGGCAAGTGCATTGGAGATACTTTTGGAATTTAGAAACACCTGAAGCTGACCGGTATTTTTGAGTGTTTGCTTATTGTTAATGGGGACTTGTAACGAATATAACGAGGGGCTCCACTGATCGACCGCCTTCCGAATCCAGTAATTCGGAGCAGAAACGCTTTTGCTTTCGGCAGCCATCACATCCGGTACAAAGGAACGCGCCGCATGCACCGGGAATTGCTTGAATTGCTTGTTCTCATTGAAGGTGGACAAATATTGCTGGTCGGCACTGTACAATATCAAATTGCTGATATCGCTATTTTCATCCAGCCAATTTTTAAAATAGGTGAGTACATCTGTTGAATAATCATGATTCTCCATGTACGTTTCGTCCATGCGGTGCTGTACATATTCGGAATACGCGTGATCCATAAAAAAGGAAACATTCATCGAGAGCGCCTCATTCCGGTACATGTCTCGCACCATGTTCTGGACGGATTCATGCCGGAGATGGATATAGCGATCAACGCTTTCCATCGCTGCTTTCTGGGTATCCAGTTCCCGTCGAACAATGGATTGCGAAATGGATACATACGTGACATATGCAATCGTAATAATCGACAAAATGGCAATGCAGGAGAACAAAAGTAGTATCCTCAGGAACATGTTATTTTTAAAATAAGCTATGTATCTCTTGCCCCTTTTCATGCTATAAACCCTCCAGAATCGTTCATGCGTAAATAGAGTATACCATGTCCTTCGCAGGCAATAAGTAAGCGCATTCATAAAAAGCATGATTTTCTTTAATTTAAACGTCATATCTTTAATTTAGCCTCTATTTAAAAACAATTTTATTGATTATCTTTAGGGGGATAAATACTCGTTAGGGGGATGAGCTATGAAACGCAACAAGGTGTACAAGTTCGCTTTAAAATGGACTGCTCTGGTTTTGACTTCCGTCCTGTTAAGCCAAACACTCTCTCCATCCGTTTATGCAGGCGATACCCTCCCGTATGAAGGAGAAAGCGCCAAAGGGCCGAATCAGCCTTATCAGCATGGATACGCCAGCTCACATATTTTGGACTGGACTCCTACCAATGATGTCTATGGAGATATGCTTCGCGCCCGTGTCCCACTGCAACAACGAAACAGCTCTTTTGCAGCCACACAGGCTCACCCTGCTTTAAGCCCTGACACGCAAATGTTTACACTCAGCGGCGATTATGGAAACGCTTTTTTTGATAGCTATTCCTATACCAATAAATTCAGTCAATACTTGTTTAACTATTGGCAGTATACCGACTATTACGGCTACTGGCATGGCATGCCTACCGCCCATGTACCCGAAGAGCTATACGATCCCCAAAAAGATTGGACGGAAAAATGGTTCGAGTTCGGCATTCTGAACATTCCCAATCCAGGCTATACGAATGCGGCGCACAAGAACGGCGTTCTCTCCATTGCCTGCATTTTTTTCTCGGATAATGACCGTGGACCGCAAACGTATAAGCAAATGCTCGTGCAGGATGCTCAGGGTGGATTTCCAGTAGCCAAAAAATTGATCGAAATGGCGAAATATTATGGTTATGACGGCTACTTCATCAACCAGGAGGAAGCTTCAAAAGGCGTAGCTACGGAGGACATCCCCCGTTACAAACAGTTTATGAAATACTTGCGGGATCAGGGCATGTATATGCAATGGTACGACTCCACCGTAAACGAAACCGGGAAAATTGCTTATCAAAATGAGTTTAATGCCGTGAACAGCCCGTTTGTCAAAGACAAGCAATACGGACAGGTGTCCGATTCTATTTTTCTGAATTATTGGTGGGACAAGGCGAAGCTGAAAAGCTCCCGCGACCATGCCAAGCAATTGGTCCTGAACCCTCTTAAAACCGTTTTTGCCGGTATTGAGGGCGGGAACGGTGACTTCGGCAGATGGAAGCAAAAATACGATCTTCGTCTGAATATCGGTGATAACGGGCAGCCGATGAACAGTATCGCAACGTTGGGAGCAGATTTCACACATAATGCGCTGGATGAAGAGTTTGGCGGACAGGACACCAATCGCAGAGCTGACAATGCGTATCAATGGATGACCTTTATCCGCGACCGTGTCTGGTGGTCCGGTCCGAATCAGAATCCCGTCCGTGCACAAAGAAACCCAAGTGTAGATTTGTCTGATGTAAAAGCTTCGGGCGCAAACTGGGACGGTATCGCGGCATATATCGCCGAACGTTCTGTCATCCGTGGTTCCCATTTTAACACCAGCTTCAATACCGGACATGGCTTGCAGTATGTGGTGAATGGAGCCGTCTCCAATCCCAAGGAATGGTCCAACATCAATATTCAAGATATCCCGGTGACTTGGCAATGGTGGCTCGATACCAAAGGTAAACCGCTCTCGGTTGACTATGACTATGGCCCGAATTATACCAAAGGCACTCGGTTTACCTATCAGCCTGTGGGCGCTTATCAGGGCGGCAGTTCCCTCGTCGTTAACGGAGAGCTGGATTCAGATAACTTTTTACGCCTGTATAAAACGGATCTGTCGGTAAACAAGAATTCAAACTTGTCCATCACGTACAATAAGCCTTCCTCCGATGACAGCTCGGTGCTGAGTATCGGACTTATATTCAAGGATAACCCCGGCCAAGTCGTAAAAGTCAGCATCCCTAACTCTGGTAAACAAACCATGGGCTGGGTTAGCCGCAATTTGGATTTGAGCGCCTATAAAGGAAAAACGATTGCAGCTTTCGGTTTATCTTTTGATAACGCGAATACAACAATCAAAAACTATCAGATGAATATCGGCCAAATCAAAATAACAGACAGTTCTGCCCGAAAACCAGCCGCACCGACAGGATTCAAAATCAGCAAGGCACTGACCAATACGAACGAAATGATCGTAGCCTGGAAACTGGAGGACTACTCCAAAGTCAAACAATACAATCTGTATGAGAACGGCTCCTACATCGGGGGAATTTACGACTCAACCTATTATATTAAGTCCCTTAATGATCAATCTGGTGAATTAACGCTCACCGCAGTCGGGGCAGATGGAACAGAAAGCGAACCGGCTCGATTAAGCTATGATCTGAATGCCGCCGTCAGTCAGATTAAGGTGGAAACCAAAGAAAACGGTGAAGCTACGGTAACGTGGGAAAACTCTTCTGAAGCGGACGGAACGGTCCAATTAACCTTGACCACCGATTATACGGACACCGCATTTCATAAAACCATTACGGCGGACAATGGCGCTGAAACGGCTACGTTTACCGATCTGCCCACAAACGGTGATAGCTACACACTACGTATCGCCATTGGCAATCATACACCTGTAGCATACACCGGGCATCTCGCAGACACGACGATAGAGCCTTACGCAAAAGAGAATGTAACGGTCACCGGATCAACGTATACGCTTGCTCTACCAACCTTGAAGGATTGGCATTATTTATATGTATACGAAAACGATGTGCCCAAGCAATTTGGCGTGACTTATGTGTCGAAAAAGTTCCCTTACATTGTCCGGGGAAGAACGAAATTAAGTGAACTAACCTTTACCCCCACTTCACGTACCAGTTCGCTAAAGATCGTGATTGAAGATTATGCCGGCAATCAGGCCACAACATATGTAAGATAGCTTTGTGCAGGATTTCCAGGGTTCTCATTGTTTATTGGCTATCTGCCTAAATACAAAACAGTCCCAATGAAGAGTTCCTTCAATGGGGCTGTTTGTATTACTTGCATGCCCTCATTCTACAAGGATCGAAACTGCACTATACACTAATAACAAAGCCATTAATATATTAAACTGACTTCTATACTTAGATAAGAACTTTTGAAAAACGGAGCCAAACACACTCCAACAGAATGTACTCATAAAACCAACAAAAGCTAGAAATAACGAATACATCATCAAGCTGAAATTTGAATGGTGATATGGAAGGATGAAGGTTGATATAGCAGTGATACCATATAAAATCCCTTTCGGATTGATAAATTGCAAAAGCATACCTGTTAGAAAACTGTTATTCTTGCCCCCATCATTGTCTTTATCATTATTTTTACTCGTAATTATTTTTACAGCCAGATATAACATATAGGCTGCACCCAGAATCGTCATCACAAATTGAATTTTGGGAATGAAATTTTCAAGTAAAAGATTAAAATAACTACACAATAACATGATTACAAAGAAACCTGCACCTACTCCTGAACAAAATCGAATTGTCTTTTTAAACCCGTATTTATTAGCAAAGAGCATGGCCATAATGTTATTGGGGCCTGGCGTAAAGCTGGTAACAAACACATATAACAAAAACGATAATAAAGGCACTTTGGAACCCCCTCTTTGATGTATGCTATAATGTCCAAAAAGAACAATATAACGTTTTACGTTTTATTGTACAATACAGACGTTATATTGTACACGGGTACAGGAGGTATTTATGGAGACGATCAATCTGATCATTGCCAAAAACTTAAAAGCCTTTAGAGAGAATAAGAAATTAAGTCTGGAAAGGGTCGCAGAACTCACTGGAGTAAGTAAAACGATGATCGGTCAAATTGAAAGAGGCGAATCCAGTCCTACGATTACAACGATTTGGAAAATAGCCCATGGATTAAAGATTTCTTTTACTTCATTAATAAATAATCCACAGCCAGATACAAAAGTGATTTTAGGAAGTGAAATTCAAATATTAACGGAAGACAACGGAAAATATCGAGTCTATCCCCACTTCCCCTTTGAAGATGATAGACGCTTTGAAGTTTATTCAATCGAGATAGAACAAAACGGCTTCCTAAGTTCTGATTCGCACGGAGAGGGAACAGAGGAGTTCTTAACTGTCTTTGATGGAGAATTAACCGTCCGTGTAAATAACCTTGAATATACAATAAAAAGTGGTGATTCCATCCGTTTCAAAGCGGACAGACCCCATACCTATCATAATTCAGGTGAAACATTAACTCGATTAAGTTTGGTCATATACTATCCAATGTAAAAAGCCTCGTTCTATAAGAACGGGGCTTTGCTTCGGTATTTATTAGTGCCTGTTCAGTTTAAATTCACCAATTGCAGAATCCAGTCTTTGATATCAACAATTCGCAGTGTTTTTGGCCGTGTATTCGTTCCGAAAATAATTAATGAGACAAGAAATACATTGCCCCGTATAACCTCGCCAAAACATCAGGATATATTCCATACTTAATCCGTTATTTATCTTATCTCAACAGTTGCTTCCTGTTGATCATCATAAACCGCACTTTGCTCACTGTTACCCATGACGAACCATATGCGTTAAAAACAAAAAAGGTGATCCCATGAAAATCAAGTTATAATTTCATGAATTTTTTTGATCTAATAGGCCAAATTATCTCTAATGTTTTTATATCATGAGTTATTTTTACAGTAAGACCAAAATCATTAAAAGGACGGGGAGTATAACGATGACTACTACAAACATTAACGGATACTCGATGCATTATATTGATTCTGGAAAAGGAATCGCCATCCTCTTCATTCATCCCCCGGTGCTCACAAGCTTAAATTTCACATGCCAAATCCAAGGGCTATCGCCTCATTTTCGAACTATTGCTTTTGACATCAGAGGACACGGTAAGAGTCAGCCTTCCGAACAAACGATTACTTACCCTCTAATCGCCCAGGATATTAAACAGTTGATGGACCGGTTGAGCATTGATAAAGTTTTTTTGTGTGGATATTCTACCGGAGGCTCGATCGTGCTTGAATTTCTCCTGACTTATCCGGAGCGGGCATGGGGAGGGATCGTGATCAGTGGAATGTCGGAAGTAAACGAATGGCGGCTAAGAAACAAAATTGCTTTGGGCATTGCACTCTCCAAACTCGGAGCAGTCGGCACGATTGCGCTTTCTAATGCTTGGTCGCAAACGAAACAGTTCTCTTTGTTCCGTGAATTATTCAACGATGCGAAACAGGGAAATTCCAGAAATGTCGAACAATATTACCGATACAGCTTGAAGTACAACTGTACCTCGCGGCTTGGGGAAATCCATCTTCCTGTCCTGCTCGTTTATGGGGAAGATGATAAGCTCTTTCATCCATATGCCAACATATTACACCGACAATTACCAAATAGTGAACTTGTTTTTATTAAAAAAGTCGATCACCGCCTTCCTACGAAGGCCGCCGGACCATTAAACGAACTGATCAAGCAGTTCGTTTACCGCTTCAAATAATGTTTTATACAATGTAAATATACATATTATACTAAAGTCATATATAGTTTAGATACTATGGTTCTGCTTCTAAATCTGAAAGGGTGTAAAAATGAAATGATGAAGCGTATTAAAAATCTTTTCTTTATCCCTAACTACCCGCTATTCATGATCTGTATGCTATTGCAAGGTATGGCCATATCAATAAGCGCACCTTTTTTGGCTGTATATTTTACAACTACACTTGGCGTATCTGTTGGAACCTTTGGTGTTTTTACAGCTGTGACTTTGATTTGTGGTATATGGTTAAGCTCTCTTATTGCCAAACGTTCTGATACTGGATTAGATCGTAAACAAATTTTAGTGATTTGTACGTTATTTAATGCGATAGCATTTGCAGGATATCTTGTCATACAAAATTTTTATGTACTTTTTGTATATATGACTGTCTTCACAGCCATGGGAGCACCTGGAATGCCGCAGTTATTTGCTAGTGCACGTGAAGCGGTTGATCGCAGTGAAGCAGCAGATCATTCCTTTGCCAATTCAACACTTCGTTCTATGTTTTCCCTTGGTTTTATCACGGGGCCACTCTTTGGGTCTTTCCTGATTGCACATACCGGTTTTAAAGGTATTTTTGTAGGGACGACTTCTATTTTTATACTTATAGCTGTTCTTCTATTCTGTTTTATTAAGCAACCTCCATCTCAGCTCAAAAGTAAGGACCAGCTTTCACTTCATCACATTACATTACATAAAAATATTGAAATTCTAATACCGTTTTCAGTTCTTACTCTGCTCTATGTGTCTCACTGGATGAACAGTTTAAATATTTCCTTGTTTATCATTCATAATTTAAAAGGGGACACGAATGACGTTGCTCTAGTATCCAGTATTTGTGCAGTTATAGAAATACCTTTAATGATCATGTTGGGCGTACTTGCTGCTAAATACTCCAACCGTCTGCTTGTATTTTGGGGGGCTTTAACAGGGGTCGTCTATTATCTCCTCGTCCTTATGTCTACGGAGATGTGGCAGTTATTAGTGGGGCAGCTTCTTCTAGCCTTCTTTGTTGCAGTGATTTCGGCCATTGGCATCAGCTACATGCAGGATTTGTTGCCATCTCTTCCTGGGTACGCCTCGACGCTGTATTCCAATGCGACAACCATCGGGAGACTGGTGGGCAGCTTGATGGGCGGATTAACCGCTCAATGGATGGGTTACCGAAACACCTATTGGGTGTGTTTGGCCCTAATCCTCTGCTCCCTTGGTCTTCTGGCGATTTCAAAAAAATTAGAGTTTGAAAAATCGGCTGCTCTACAAGAAAGGAATCACAGTCTATAGTCTGGCACCTTATTTTTCTATTGTGGAGAAATGACTCATAATGGTATCTGCCGCATGTCTGTACCCGCCAGCCTGACGTAATGATTCGCCAATCACATAGGCCTGCTGTTTATAGGTTGAATGATTCAAAACCTCTAATAAGGCAGCTCTCAAAGTAGCGGGTGTAAGCTCTTTTTTATCCACAACAACACCCGCTCCCAGCTCCTGCACCCGATTAGCGACGATGGGCTGATCTGATGTTAAAGGAATCATGACCTGCGGCACATTGTAATACAGGGCTTCACTTGTACTGTTCATCCCCGCATGTGTAATAAAAGCGTCTACATGCTGCAGCATTTCCAGTTGCGGAATATAGGGCTTGATCATAAAATTGTCAGGGATACATTTTGCCAATGGCTCCATATCTGTATAATTTCCTGAAGACAGCACAAACTGCACAGGTAAATCGTGAAATGCTGCAAAACAAAGCTTATAAAACTCCAAGTCTTTATTCAAAATAGTGCCCATCGAAATGTAAACCGCCTGTGGATGCAGAACATGAAGTTGTTCGAACGGGAAAGATGGAGCGTCTTTACGTGGTACAATAGAAGGACCTGTAAAAATAAAACTGTGATCCAGATTTTCGGCTTGCGGTTGAAAGTAGCGGCTTGTGTAAACTATTTTTAAACTTCCGGCATGAGGAGCGATCTCGTCCATAGCCGGGGCGGCTACCTGAAGCTCATTAGCCAATTGATGCGTTATTTGCATCGTAGCCGTGTACAACTTTTTCACCTCCGGATCATTCTCATCCATGCCTTGCCCCGACCCCAGAGGCTCTACGAAAGCAAAAGAAGCGATAGAGCATATAGCAGGAATCCCCAGCTTCTCAGCAATAATCGTGCCTCCCCAGCCCATCAAAGAGTCAAAAATTAAATAATCATAAGTCCTGTTTTCTATAACTCTCAAAACCTCTGGAATAATCGGAAGAATCATACCTTTAACCATCATGTACACAAATTGATAATGATGTTTGTATTCTGCTGGCTTTAAATCAGAGTCTTTGGAAAAAGCATCATCCACAAAAGGGTAAGTTATCATCTGTGCTCCTGTCTGTTGAATTCTCGTACGGTATTCCTCCGTACACACATAATCCACTTCCTCCCCACTGTCGACCAACTGCTTAACTAATCCTAATGACGGATTAACATGGCCTTCAGCAGGTGTGATCACTACCAACACACGTGCCATACCTTACACCTCCAACATAATAATAGATTTTAATTCGCAATAAATGTAAGGCTAGAAAGATAAAAATACATCTCTCACTTAATATAGCTAGTGTTTACCATAAAAACAAATATTTTAAATATCGAGAGAAATAGAGCGATCAACAGCATAATTGCAAAACACACAAATAAGCGAGGCAGAACGCTAGAAGCGTGTGTCCCGCTTAAACATTGAACATCAAATTTAAAGACGCCAATCCCAATGATCTGTCCCGCTCAGAACAGCTTCAACGGTGTACTGGCTTGCTTCATCGGCAGTAAGCTGTTTGGCCCAAGGTACACGCCCGCTACTTCCTGCACCTGGCCCAAAGTTGTCAAACTCTCCAAATCTTGCGGTCTGCTCATTGGATTCCTTGCCCCAATTGTTCCAGCCGCCCGGCTTGATATGGTCATCCATATAGGTCTTCAAAAAAGTAACATGAGCGTAAGGGCGCCATGGCCGTCCGAGATCCACCTTGCCTGTCAAGCCATTTTCTGTTGTCAGACGACATTGAATAAATACCAAGCCCGGCTTGTTCTCTTCTGTTGAAGCTGCTGTCACATATCCGGCACGCAGGCTGTGTATGATCGAATTATCAAACACGGCAGGTGCATTGCCAAATATAAAATCTACACTGCCACTGATGTAGCTGTCCTTAAAATACTGTCTGCCACGGTTCACCAACAACGTATCCTGTAGGCCGGTAATTTTGACATTGTGATACTTACCACGATCACCTTCGGCATATAACGCTACAGCCTGCACCTGCCCGGTTCCTTCTGTATTGGCAACCGTCACATTCTCCAACACAAAATCGGGACTTTGCACACGCATCGTGTAGCTGTTGCTTGTTCCTAATTCTTTTCCGTCCACCACGGTTTTGGCCGTATCATCAAAAGAAATGATCGTTTTGTCCCGATCTTCTCCGATAATGCTCAGATTTTTTTTGGAGGAATTCACCTTTATTTTTTCACGATACGTACCGTTTTTGAGATGGATAACTGTCCTTGTATTGCTGTCGTCAGCGACTGCGTCAATAGCCGCCTGGAGAGATGTAAAGTCAGCAGGGCCATAGGTCGATACAACCACACTAGTGGGATGAGTTCCTCCTGAGTCTGTCAGGTTGCGGATGGCTACATTGCTGAATTCCGACGTATTGTAATTCCATACATCGTTTTGTTGTTTGGATGCATCAGTAGCTAACCCGAACAATAGCGGCTGATTATTCGGCACATCTATAACAGTTTCACCAACCTTCTCCCAGTTCGTCACACCATCCGAGGATACCCAGCCGGTAACCTTTTGTCCTTGTCGTACAAGACGAACCGAATATGGCGCTGTAATAAAAGTCTTCATGGACGCACGATTGGTGTTACCATCCGTTTGACCACGACTGATAAGAATACCCTGTTTACCATATTTAACAAATGCTAAAGACATAAAAGCCATTTTTGATCCAGGCTTCAGCGATTCACGAATCATTACACCCGCTTCGGCATGATCATCCACAGGTGTAATCTGCTCCACGCGGGCTGTAATCTCGGCGTCTCCCTCCCATTTCTGATAAGCATAATGGAAAAAATCAGCCTTGCCGTCAACGTCTCCTGCCGATTTCAGTCGTATGCTGCTGCCGCTCTCGTCATCCTTTAATACTTGAGTATGTCCTTTGATATACCCGCTGAGGCCCTCAGAGCCAATGTCTTCACTCAGCCAGCTTCCCGATGGTGCAGTCGTGTTGACGTGAACGGTAACAGGATTGGAAAATGCAGCCGTCCCCTTGCGGTCTGTCACCCGTGCAATAATATAATGCGTACCGTCCGTGACACGGTTCCAATCGAGATGATAAGGCGCAGTCTCTACTTTACCAGCAAGTTCGCCGTCAATGATAAATTCAACGTAAGCAATACCATCTTTGTCTTTGGCCGTTGCTGTTAATCTGGCATCACGTCCTGCTTCCAAAATATCGTTATGCTTTAGTGAACGCCCGCTTGCATCCGACACCTGAACAGCGGCCTCCGGGTTATCTACCTCATTTCCATCCGACAGCTTCTCGATTAGATCATTTAAATAGACCTCCAGATTGGTGTATCCCTTGGCAAAATGAGCATACGCCCCTGTACCAGCCAGCTCCTGACCGTTACGGTCATCTGCATTATAGGGGTCTAGCCCGTTGGCACGTTCCCATTCATCCGGCATTCCATCTTGATCGCTGTCAGAAAGCTCCTTCGTGGTTACGTTATAATCATCGTAAATCCACCCTGCTTCACGCGGGGAGTTGATAAATGCACCCGTTCCATTCTTCACATCATTCATAATTCGGGCGTCCACCGCATCTCTTCTTGGCAGCGTGGCTCCCGACCTGGCAAGCACCTCAGCATATGCAGTCTGTGCATCTGTCGCTTGGTATGGACCATACGTATCCGGTGAAATTCCGTTGTCGTATTCCCCTCTGACTTCAATCGGCTCCGCCAGGCGGGTGGAAGGGTCAATAATCGACCCAATGGATGTTCCAAGCTGCCAGTTGTCTTTAGTAACCGATTCGTTGCCGTACATGTAATTACCACCAATAAACATACGTGTTTTATATTTTTCACTACCCACGTCCACAAAGATTTGACTGCGAACGTCCCGATATGTGTTGGGACCATACTTGTAATAGTTATTCAGCACATTATACGATCCTTCACCGCCACCGTATGAAGAGAAAAATCCCCAGTTATAAATTACATTATTGGTCATTTCCACAGTGTCAATTTCTTTTTTATCCGTTGGAAAACGCGGGTTACGGCTTGCATTGTGGGCTAACAAGTTATGATGATAGGTGGAATTCCGCCCGCCCCATATGCCGCCATAGCCATGGCGACCTTTCTGGTGTGTGGTCATTAGCATACTTTCGGACGCAATGGACCACTGTACAGTCGTATTTACGTTGTCATACAGGCTAAGTACCTCATCCACCGACCAGCTAAAGGAACAGTGATCAATCATGATATTTTTATGGTATCTGGCCCCCAACGCGTCATCCTCACTGGGGTAACGGTCGGTCAATCGGAAACGCAGGTAACGGAGAATAACATTATCCGTATCAATTCCGGTCGTGTAATCGCTTACAGTAATTCCATCGCCAGGGGCTGTCTGACCAGCAATCGTCAGGTTGTTCCCCTTGATTTTAAGTGGCTCCTTAAGATGAATAGTTCCACCAACCCGAAAAACTACCGTCCGGTTACCGGAACTGACCGCTGCACGAAGCGAACCGGGTATGGTCTGTTCACCTTTGCCGTAGTCCGCCAGCGTGGTAACCTCGTATACTTCCCCTCCACGCCCTCCAGTAACATATTTACCGCCACCCTCAGCACCGGGAAACGCCGGAATATCCATAGCCACTTTTGCCACCTGTGCCATCTCTGTCCCAACTGCCGCCTGACTCCCGACACCAGCCTCCGCTTGGATCAGTGGCGGGCATAAGGTCAATAACAATGAACCCACAACCACATTACATAACACCTTTTTCCATATACGATGCTTGCTCATATCCTATTTCCTCCCCTCAGATTCCCTTTCACACCAGCCGGCAGTGCTTTTCACCTCCTTTCCTTGCCAAACAGACAAATCCACCGATTTCCATGTTGTAACAAGCTGTATTCACAGCGCAACGATAGCTGTTTGGCTCATCAATCTTTTCTGCTTTCGCCGTTGGCAGGCGTCATATATACTGTTGATATATGAATGCGCTTACTTATCTTAACTTGCAAAGGAAGAAGCACATGAATGAAACGAAAGACGACAAATATGTCATTGGAGAACAGCAATTCTCCATTCATCACATTTACCGTACCGGTTTCACAGTTATGCCAAGACCTCATGTTCACGAGAGCTACGAGCTGTATTTTTTGCTGCGGGGCGAACGCATCTATTTTATGAACGGCAAGGTATACATCGCTCGCAAGGGTGATCTGATATTCATCCTCCCTCATGACTTGCACTCTACCGCCTGTACGCAATTGGAGGAAACAGAGCGCATTTTGATTCATTTTTCCCCGACATTTCTCCCACTACAGGATCATGACATTCTTGATCTGCCGCCGTATCAGCAATCCGCGTTGCTTCGCCTACCGGCGAGAGAGCAAGTGGAGGTTGAACGTTTATTCCTGCAGATGAATACCGAATGCAGGAATAAGCAGCCTCTGCATGACCGTTGCGTACAGCATTTGCTGCTGGAAATGCTTATTTTGGTGCACAGATCGGAAGCAGTCGAGCGTAGTGAACCTGTTTCCTCTCATCCCATGCATCAGAAAATCACAGAAATTTCTTCTTTTATTCAGGAACATTACAATGAACCGTTAACCCTCGAACAAGTGGCCGCCTGCTTCTTCATTAGTCCAGCTTACCTAAGCCGCATATTTTTAAAATTGACTGGCTTCCATTTCAGCGAATACATCCGCATAGTGAGGGTCAGGGCGGCCCAAACAAGACTGCGAACCACCAAAGATAAAATCCAGCATATTGCAGAGGATGTCGGGTTCGGTCATGCTTCCCACTTTAATAAAATCTTTAAAAAAATAACTGGGCTCTCCCCTCTTCAGTACCGCAAGCAGGTTCGGTAGATATTCAGTGTAAAGAATCAGACGCCGATTTTATACATCCGCTCTTGTCTTGTTTTTCCATTTTTATATCCACTTGCTCTTTCATGGAACTAAAGACAAGCCGCTTTGGATTAAGTAAAATACACAACAAAAAAACCATACTTCGCTGCAATACATGCAACGAAGTATAGCCTCTTACATAGTCGTTCTACATTTTTAAGATTGTATAAATCGCCTTTTCCATCCATTACCTTTATCGTAATGCTTTAATATCCTGAATCAGCATTTCAACATTTTCTTCCTTCGTAGCCCAACTGGTACAGAATCGAACAGCACTATGTGTATCATCAACCTTTTCCCAAAAGGAGTAAGTATAATTTTCGCTCAATGCCTTTAATATACGATCTGGTAAAATCGGAAACTGCTGATTGGTTGTAGAGTGGTACTGAAAAGAAAAGCCTTGCTCAGATAATCCGTTTTGAAGCAACATTGCCATATCTATAGCGTGTTTGGAAATTTCAAAATATAAACCGTCTTCAAACAAAGTTTCAAACTGAATGCCCAGCATTCGCCCCTTAGCCAGCAGTCCTCCCTTTTGCTTGATCATGTATCGGAAATCTTTTTTCAATGTATCATTTATAATGACTACTGCTTCTCCCATCAATGCTCCAACTTTTGTCCCGCCAATATAAAATACATCGCATAGTTTTGCTATATCTGCTAAAGTTACATCGCTATCCTCTGCAACCAAGCCATAACCCAATCGGGCTCCATCAATAAAAAGCGGTAAACTACATTCCCGACAGACTCGACTTAACGCTTCCAACTCGAATTTAGTATAGATCGTCCCATTCTCGGTAGGGTGAGAAATATAGACCATACCGGGCTGTACGCTATGCTCGGGAGCGGCATCATTCCAATGAGCATCATACAGACCCTTTACCTGTTCGGCCCGGATTTTCCCATCATCACTTGGCAAAGTAAGTATTTTATGTCCAGTAGCTTCAATCGCCCCAGTCTCATGTACGGCAATATGTCCAGAAACTGCAGCAACAACACCTTGATGCGGACGCACAATAGAAGAGATAACCGTTGTATTGGTTTGTGTACCCCCAACTAAAAAGTGTACCTCTGCATTTTCGGAGTCACATGCTTTTTTAATATAAGCTCTGGCTTTTTCACAATGCTCGTCCACACCATAGCCTGGGGTTTGTTCATCATTAGTCTCCAATAGTCGCTTTAATATGCGCTCATGGGCACCTTCGGTATAGTCGCATTCAAATCGAATCATTCTGTATCCTCTCCAAATTATCCAGTTTCTTCTGAATCAACAACATAGAAGCATGTAATTCTTTAATCTCTTCTTCTGAGAGTCCTTGAACTAATTTTAGAATTTGTTCATCAGACCTTTCATTCAGTTGGTGATAGAACGCTTTTCCTTTAGGTGTCAAACGAATCAGATTTGTTCTATTATCCACCGTAGAATTTTCCTTAACAAGGAAGCCCTCTTTGCAAAGTTTAGCTATGATTCTACTCATATAACTGCGGTCAATTTTAAGAGAATCGACTAAAGTATTAGCTATACATGGCTCGATCATACCGATTTCTACAATGACACGTGCCTCGGTAAAGGAATATCCGCTATCCAGCACATGTCTATCTAATAAACCCAGTATATTGGTATAAAATCGATTGAAACGTCTCATATCTGCTATGATCTTAGCATCTATATTGATTATAACTCCCCCTATTTAGTGGATTTATGCAACAATTATATTAATGTTATTTGTGGACTGTGTCAACGAAATATGATGCAATTCAATTTATCAATTAGCACATAAAAGAAAAAAACAGTCCCGATCAAAAATGCTCATCAGGACTGTTGGGCGTAGCTATGGTAACTGATCTTCCCTTTAAAAACTGTCATCATTTCGATATAAAAGCTTAATACTTACGATGCTCTGCACGCTGCCTACTTCTCCATTGTCCTCCCCAATCACCTGCCACTGTCTGCCAATCAGCCCTTGCAAAGTATCAATTTCGATAGGATCAAGGTACAGCCCCTTCAACGTGATTCCGTCCTGCTCATAATCTCGATCTATGATTCGATCAAAACGAAAATGAAGCAGTCTTTTCAGTCCATTGATGTGTAAAAACTTAAATTCATAACCGCTGTGGATCGCTTCTTCCCACTCGTCCCCTATATCTTCTGCAGTTTGACAACGTTCTTTGAAATCCATTGTTTTTTCTTTAACTTTGCCGAGTAAAGGAGAAAAGTCCTGTTTTTTAAGACACTCAATGATGACGTCTTTCTGCTCACCACTTGTAAGTAAGTTCTCGATCAGAAAGGCCACTGGCATCGACAATTGCACTTTACTCATCAGAGTCAACTCCTTTACTCAAGTAGGAATTAAACCAGGACACCACTTGCTCAAAGTTATCTACACGAAGGGACGGTTTACCGCTCTTCAGCAAAGAATGATTGGAACCGGGATAGCGAATAAGGCGTGTTGTTTTACCCAGCCGCTTCAGGGCTGTATACAACTCATCCCCTTGCCCAACCGGGCAGCGCAGGTCTTCCTCGCCGTGTAAAATCAGCAGCGGAGTTTCGATGTTATTTACATGTGCCAGTGGGGACTTGGACCAGAGCAACTCAGGGTCTTCCCACGGGTTAGCTCCAACAATTCCCTCCGTGTAGGAAATACCGATATCGCTCAAACCATAGAAGGATAGCCAGTTGGAGATGCAGCGCTCCGTAACGGCGGCGCGGAATCGGTTCGTATGAGAAATGATCCAGTTGGTCATCAAGCCTCCATAGCTGCCACCAGCCACGCCGAGCCGGGTTTCGTCTATATAATCAAACTGGTTCAGCGCAAAGTCCAAGGCGTTCAGTACATCCTGATAATCTCCTCCTCCAAAGTCTCCCCGACAGGCTTGTGCGAAATCCTGACCATAACCGAAGCTGCCGCGTGGATTGGTCATGAGCACGGCATACCCCTGTGCAAGGAGCGTCTGCATCTCATGGCTGTATGCGCCGGTATACATCGCATGGGGTCCCCCGTGAATTTGTAAAATCAAAGGGACCTGATCCCCGGAGCCTAGTTCCGCTGGCTTGAAGATCCATCCTTGTACCTTGAAGCCATCCGAAGCCTCAAACCAAAATGTCTCTGGTGAACTCACTTGCAAGGAAGCCATGTAATCGTCGTTATGGTGCGTAAGCCGTTTCTCTTCCCCTGTCTCCAGATTCATGTGATACAGCTCTCCAGGCCGATCCGCATCAAGTGCAGCAAAGACCAGATAGCAACCGTCAGCAGATAACGTGTACTGATAGATATCTCTATCGCTTCCGTCAGTTACTGCTTGAATACTGCCGTCCATTGTGAATCGGTATATATGGACAGCACCCTTCAGCGTCCCAAGCACATACATTTCTTGCTTCAACCTCGCAGGAGCATATAACGGAGATGAAGACGTACCAAATGATTTCATATCACTTAAGGCGAAGTTGCCGATTTGCATATCGAATTCAGGAAACAATAGTTCCGGGGCTCCCCCCGTAACAGGCACGGTATACAGTCGATTCTGGCTACCACTTCCATAAATGCGATCGCTGGCGATCAGAGTCAATGATTTACCGTCCGGGGCGTACGAAAATTGGCTAATCGCCAAGCTGGAATCCGTAACTTTCACCAGATCACTGCCGTCGAAATCAATCGTATACACATCCGAAAACGAAAGCAGATCTGCGTCCAGCTTGTCATCTTCTACACGTTTGGACAAAAATGAAATTCGCTTGCTGTCTATGGACCATACAGGGTAAGATGCATTCCAAGGCCCGGAGGTGACTGGAGTTACCCGGCCGTTTTCAAGCTCCAGTACAAATAAATGACTAAATAGACCGTTCCACCAGCCCGATCCCTCAGCTTTGGGAGTCGTACGATCCACGATACGCCCCCGCTCACCCGATTGTTTGCTATATTCCTCAAGCGCCATGACTTCCCGTTCGGCGTTTATACTAACCATACTTGTGAATACAATATACTTCCCGTCCGGTGACCAGACGAATGCACCCACTCCCCGCTTCACCTCCGTCAGTCGCTGTCCCTCTCCACCTTCAGCCGGAACCGTCCATAGCTGTTTGCTTCCATCCGCCAGTCGTAAAAAAGCTAGCTGCGATCCATCGGGTGACCAAGCAGGAACTGAATCCTTATTGCCATTAGTCAACAGCTTATCGTCGTTCCCAAGATGCGATACGACACGGATGTGCGTATGGTAATCATTCTTTGAACGATCTATGCTTTTGTGGACGTAGGCAATCGTTCCATCGGGGCTTATTGCCGGATCACTGACCCACTGATATCCGTATAAATCCTCCGGTACAATCTGTCGTTTATTCATGAGTAGCCCTCCTTTTTCGGTTAAATCCTACTTCCAAAGGTTTATCTATTCATAAGCCATCTGCTTATGCAGGGGAAAATGACAGGCCGCATTATGCCCTGGAGTATGCTCTTCGAGCAGTGGACTCTGTTGGTGGCATATCTCTTGTGCATATGGGCAACGCGTGTGAAAAGTACAGCCTGAAGGCGGATTAGCGGGATTGGGGATCTCACCCGTCAGTGTTATCCGTTCTTTACGCAGCCTCGGATCTGGAACGGGCACTGCCTCAAGCAGCGCTTTTGTATACGGATGCTGCGGCCTCGCGAACAACTCATCACGATCTGCAAGCTCCACGATTTTGCCCAAGTACATCACCGCGATGCGATCGCTAATATGCTTGACGGAGGGTAGGCCGTGAGCGATAAAAATGTAGGTGAGCTGGAACTGCTGCTGAAGCTCTTTTAACAAATTCAAAATCTGAGCCTGAATCGAAACATCCAGCGCGGACACGGGCTCGTCACAAACGATGAGCTTCGGTTTCATGGCAAGCGCTCTGGCAATGCCAATCCTCTGCCGCTGTCCACCACTGAACTCATGGGGATGCCGATCCGCTAAATGAGCGCCTAACCCTACCGTCTGCAACAGTCGAAAAACTTCAGCTTTAAGCTCTTTCCCTTTAGCAATCCCGTGTACCTGCAGCGGTTCAGCGACGATATCAAAGACCTTCATCCTCGGATTCAAAGAAGAGTACGGATCTTGAAATACAAATTGTAAATCTCGTCTGACTTTGCGGACTTCTTCGTCCGTTAAATCAGACAGGCTTTGCCCCTGAAAACGGATTTCGCCTGCCGTGGGTTCCAGCAGCTGCGTAATCATTTGTCCCGTTGTTGATTTGCCGCAACCCGATTCACCTACAATACCTAAGGTTTCGCCAGGCATCACCTTAAAGCTCAAACCATCAACCGCCCGTACATAACTGCTTTTTTTGGAAAACCAGCCCTTTTTCACTGGATAGTACTTTTTGAGACCATTCACTTCGAGAAGCGGTATTTCCTGTGCTATCTCGCTCATACTGACACCTCCTCCATCCGCAAACATCTGACATAGTGTCCTTGATCCTTGGCCTGTATTTCAGGATGAACCGTTGTGCACTGTTCTTGGGCATAAGGACAGCGGGGATGAAATGGACAGCCGCTCGGCATCTGCATCATATTAGGAACGGTACCGGGAATGGAATCCAGCCATTCTCTCTGTTCCGTAAGCTTAGGGAGTGATCCTAATAACCCGATCGTATAGGGATGACCCGGCTTTTCGAACAAATCAAATACGTTTGCTTCCTCAACTACTTCCCCGGCATACATCACAACCACCCGATCGGCCATTTCCGCGACGACACCTAAATCGTGGGTAATGAGAATGATGCCTGTGTTCTCTTCCTTGCTTAGCTTGTGGATCAAATTCAAAATTTGAGCCTGAATCGTAACGTCCAGTGCCGTCGTCGGCTCATCGGCGATGAGCAGTTTCGGCTGGCAGGCCAAGGCCATGGCGATCATGACCCGCTGACGCATTCCTCCAGATAACTGATGCGGAAAATAACTCACCACTTTCGACGCACCAGGTATGCCTACCCTCTCCAGCATCTCTATACTTTTCTGCCGTGCTTCCGATTTGCTCAGTTTCTGGTGCTGCCGGATGACCTCACTGATTTGGTTACCAATTGTAAATACTGGATTCAGTGAACTCATCGGCTCCTGAAAAATCATGGATACCTCGTTTCCCCGATATTTGCGCATTTCCCCCCTGGACAGTTTGAGTAAGTCTCGGCCTTCAAGCAGAATCTCCCCGTCCACGACTTTACCCGGTGCAGCCACTAAACCCATAATAGACAAGGAGGTTACACTTTTACCGGAACCGGACTCTCCAACAATAGCTAATGTTTCGCCTGGGTTTACAGTGAAGCTGACACCATTGACCGAAGGAACAATGCCATCCTCCGTTTTAAAGTAGGTTTTCAAATGCTTCACTTCAAGTAATTTCGTGGTCATCTTTTCCGATCCCCCGTTTCTGTTATTCTTTCGCCTTCATGTGGGGATCTAACACGTCGCGAAGCCAGTCACCGAGGAAAATGACGCCCAGGACTGTGATGGTAATCGCCAGACCGGGAAACGTTGCCACCCACCAGCTCGTGGCTATATACTGTCTCCCATCGCTCAGCATGCCACCCCAGGACACTGCCGGTGGTGTGATCCCTAATCCGAGAAAACTAAGAGAAGCTTCCATAATAATCGTTGTCGCCACGTTCATGCCGGAAATCACAATAAACGAAGACAAGACATTGGGTAAAATGTGCTTCAACAGAATCCTACTATTTTTAGAGCCGATCGCCTTGGCTGCTTTGACAAAGTCTCGTTCCTTGATACTCAATACCTCGCCCCGGACAACCCTCGTATAAGAAACCCAATTCGTAACGCCAATGACAAAAATGAGCGTAGTCATTCCAGGACCCACCACAGCCAATACGACCAGCATCAGCAGAATGGCGGGAATGGCCAAAAACGCATCGGCAACTCTCATAATGACGGCATCCACCCATTTACCATAAAACCCGGCGAGGAGTCCGAGAATTGCGCCAATGGTGCCTGAGACCAGAACTGCACCGACACCGACGATAAGCGAAACTCTCGCTCCGTATACGATACGGCTCCACATATCCCGTCCCAGGTTATCTGTACCAAGCCAATGTTCCCGCAACCCGCCCGCCAGCCACATGGGCGGCTTCAAACGGTTAAGCGGGTCAATATCCGCAGGATTATGACTGGCCAGCAGAGGGGCACATAGTGCCGTTAAGCTAACGAGCAGTATGATTACTGCACCGACCATCCCAGTTTTACTTCGAAACAGTTGCTTCCATACGCGCCCGATACCGGACGGTTGTGTTTTCTTTTTGCCATCCAGGTCTAGGTCTGGGCCAAGGGCTTGTACATCATGAATGCCTGCCACACTTCCTCCTCTCCTCTCTAGTTGTATTTAATTCTTGGATCAAGCAGTCGGTAAACGACATCGGTTAAAATATTGCTGATGACCACAATAAAGGCAATCACAAATACAGCGGCCTGGACGATAGCCATGTCGTGCGTATTCACAGCGACGACAAGTAGCTGCCCCAAACCCGGCCATGCAAATACCGTCTCTGTAATCAGAGTGCCGCCGATCAAGCTCGTAAATTGCAAGCTCATAATCGTGACGACCGGAATCAATCCATTGCGAAAAGCGTGTTTTCCGATCACTACGATTTCGAGAATCCCTTTACTTCGGGCTGTTCGAATATAGTCCTGATTCAAAATGTCCAGCATACTGGAGCGAATGAGTCGGGTCATCTGTGCAGAAAGGCCGACACCCAGTGTAAAGGCCGGAAGCATTAAATGATCCATTCCGCCCCGGCCGGACACCGGAAGCACTCCCAACATGACGGAGAATAATAAAATGAGCATAATCCCCATCCAAAAGTTAGGCATGGCCTTTCCGACTACGGATAAACTGGAAATGATTAAATCGGTAAAGGTATTACGTTTGACTGCTGAGATGACGCCCAACGGCACTGCAATGATGACCGCAAAAATCATGGCAGCTACTGCCAATTCAAAACTAGCAGGCAGCCGTTCCAACACTAATGGCAAAGCCGATTCACCATAGCGAAACGAGGTGCCAAAATCTCCTTGTAAGGCACTGCCCATAAATTTAATGTATTGCGTATATAAGGGCTGATCTAGCCCGAGCGCTTGTGTCAATATCGCACGATCCTCAGCTGTAGCGGTCTCCGGCAGCATAAGAGCTACCGGGTCTCCGGTTACCCTCACCAGGATGAATACAATAAGGGAGACAATCAGCAGTACAGGAATAACCTGCAGCAGTGATTTGGCGATATAAGTTTTCAATCCGTCACCTCCATAACCAGCAGGCTTTTTTTAAAAGGACGGGCAGGAACCTTCATTGAGGTCCCCGCCCGTTCACTTCTCTTCTTTATTTTGCAGGTGTAATATCCTCTGCGTAGAACATCTCATCGCTTCTCGGTTGGAAATTCACGCCGTTACCAGTGCCATAAATCCCTTCCATTTGGAACAGATATACGGCTGGACGATCTTCCGCCAATATCTGTTGCACTTGCTGATACTCTTTTTCACGCGAAGCTGTATCCAGATTCGTCAGTGCATGCTGCAACAGCTTCTCTACCTTCGGATTGTTATAATCCGTTTCTCCTTTAGCCTCTTCTAACAGATAGCGGTTATAGTTGTTGGAAGCGTCAAACAGGGAATTTCCAATCCCGATCATAAACATTTCTTTGAAGGATTTGGAACTGTAACGCTCACTGAAAGCACTTGGCTCCAGCACGTCCAATTTAATGTTGAATCCTTCTTTATTTAACATGGCAGCTACGACTTCAGCATACTCCTTGTATATTGAGGATACTGAAAGAGTTAATGCTGGACCTTTACCAGTGTATCCGGCCTGCTTCAACAGTTCTTTGGCTTTAGTCGGATCATATAATGTTTTCTCATACAGGGAAGGATCAGCACCAAAGTTGCCTGGTGTAACGGAAGTACGGGTTACAATCCCGGCACCGCCTGCGATGCTATCCACGATTCCCTTTTTATCAATCGCGAGATCTATCGCTTCTCTCACTTTGGAGTCAGCCGTAACACTGCCTTGGCTTTGACGTAAAATCAATTGCAAGACTCGCTGTATCGGAGCCTTGACGATTTTTTTGCCCTCTTCGCCTTGAATACGTTCTATATCGGTGGATGGGATTCCAGAAGCAATGTCAATCGAGCCTGCGAGCAGCTCAGATACACGCGTAGAGGCTTCCGGGATGGAACGAAAAACAACTTGATCCCATTTCGGCTGACCTTCATAATACTTATCGTTTTTAACGAGTACTACACGATCATCCTTAATCCATTGGCTAAATTTATAAGGGCCTGTACCGATTGGATTTTTAAGGAATGCCTCTATCCCATTTTTCTCAATATACTTGGAAGGTAAGATCCCTGCTCCCATTTTGGATAAACGATTCAGCAGCAGCGGATCTGGCCCGTCGGTTATGATGTCTGCTGTATGTTCATCCACCACTTTCACTTCTTTAATATTTTTAAAGTAGGAATTTTGTTTGAGCGTGTTATCCTTTGCAACTCTTTCTATCGTATACTTCACATCTTCCGCCGTGAATGGATCACCGTTATGGAAGGTAACCCCTTCGCGCAAGTGAAAACGCCAAGTCGTATCATTTACCTTTTCCCAAGAAGTTGCGAGTCCAGGAACTTTCTTCTGCTGACTATCATTTTTCAACAAGTAGTCAAATACGTTAACCAGAACGGCTTCACTCGCCGTATTGTTATTGTTATGAGGATCAAAGCTCTCAATATCCGTAGCATTCGCTATCGTCAGTACTTTACTGCCGGTCGATGTCGATGTTGCGGTGTCTTTACTACCGCCTGTGGATGGGGCACCGCAGCCTGCCAGGATCATCACAGCAATCAGTAACGTAATCCCGCTTGTAAACCACTTATGTCTATTCATCTTGTCCACTCCAGTCCATTGAGGTTGTATATTGCCACACAGCTGCTTCTGAGCGTCTCAAACCCGATTTTTATTTTGTCTTCAAAAAATTCAGCGCTATGGCCGACATCATGGCTACTCCATAAGGCAGTACCGATTCATCCAAATCAAACTTGGGATGATGCAATGGATAGCTTGTATCTTCATCTCCTCTCCCCGAGCCCAACCGGAAGAAAACACCGGGTACCTGCTCACAATAAAAAGCGAAATCTTCCCCGCCTGTTGATGGTTTGATGTAGTTCCACTCCTTGGAGCCAAACAGTTGCTCACTCGTTTCGGTCATCAAATCGACCATATCCGAATCGTTCTGCACAACCGGGTAGCCATGCTGATAATTTAATTCATACCCGGCCCCGAATGACTCACATACCCCACGAACCACCTGTTCAATTAGCTCAGGCATTCGACTGCGCAGTTCCGCAGATAAAGTTCGAACGGTACCGATCATCTCTACTTCAGGTGCAATGGCAGCTCCCATATAACCGCCACTAATTTTACCAATCGTAATGACAATGGGCTCAAGTGGATCAACCAGACGGCTTGGAATATTTTGCAGAGCAGAAATAACCTGCGCGGACACGACAATTGCGTCTATCCCCTCATGTGGACGAGCAGCATGGCCACCTTTGCCTATAATTTTAATCGTTAAGCCATCTGCGGATGCAAAAGCCACCCCTTTGCTGACCCCAAGTGTTCCTGTCTTCAAACCCGGGAACATATGTAGTCCTGCCATCGCATCTACTTTTGGATTTTCCAACACACCGTCATCGATCATAGCCTTGGCCCCGGCCAAACCTTCTTCAGCCGGTTGAAAGACAAATTTGATATTTCCTCTTTCAGGCCGTTCCAGCTCTGTAAGTAACTGCGCGGCTCCCATAAGTATTGCGGTATGGGCATCATGCCCACATAAATGTGCCTTTCCCGGAGTCTGTGACCGATAGGGAACCGCTTTTTCATCCTGAATCGGCAAAGCATCCATATCTGCCCTTAGACCGATGGTAGGACCCGGGCTTTTTCCTCGTAACAGACCCACAACCCCGGTTTTCCCTACCTGGGTTGTTACCTCCAATCCAAGGCTACGTAAGTGCTCAGCTACAATGCCCGACGTACGAATCTCTTCATAACCCGTTTCAGGATGGAGATGAAAATCCCTACGCCAAGTGATCAATTGCTCCTGAAGCGGTCTAGATAAAGCCAAAAGCTCATGTATATTCATGTTTTCACCATCCCTGCTCAAATCGTGTTCTTTTTCCTGTAGGACACCGTCTAGCCTTTTGCAACCAATCTTGCATAAATGGCATCTGCAGAATGTCCGATATGGTGCTTCATCACTTCCCGCGACTTCTCAGCATCCCGTGCCCGAAGTGTACTCAGAATTTCTGTATGGACGTCGTAGTTCACCGTCCGAATCTGATCATCATAGGGCATGAGATCAAGTGCTGGATTAATTTTGGTTCGAATCTGTCTAACAGCAGCTTCACAAAATGGGTTGCCCGATGCCTTGGCAATGGCCAAATGAAACTTGACATCCAAGGCCCGAAACCATTCTCGGGTGCAGTCCGCTTCAATACTCTGATCCAGATAATGCTGAAGCAAATCCAGTTCATCTGTAGTGATCCGCGTAGCCGCTAAAAAAGCCCCCTCTGGTTCCACAATCATCCGATATTCAAAGACCTTCAGCATATGCTCCCAATCTTTTGCGATTTCTACCCGAGTACGTTTATGAGAGTTTGCTGTCACGGGAAGAACAAAGGTCCCTCCCTTGGCACCTACCCTCTTCTCAATGAGCCCCTTGGACTCCAATTGAGATAACGCCTCACGGACTGTAATTCTGCTGGCATTAAATATTTCTGCGAGTTCCCGCTCTGTCGGTAGTTGCTCCTCGCTAAGCAACTCTTTTAGAATAATAGCCTCTTCCAACTGCTCTCTTATAAAATCACTCACTTTTTTAGCTGATACTTTTTCAAAGCGCAGAGGAGATGGAATTAACATATCAACACTCCGATCCATAAATCTTTAAGGTCTAAACCTTATACCTTTTTCAAGAACAAAAAAATAATCTGTTATTATCATAATACCTAGTAAACCTATATGCAATACTTTTTTAAAAATATTTATGATGCTTTCGAAACAATAAAAAGAAGCAGCCCCTTACAGAGCTGCTAAATCTTTGGTTATCCTTATGCATCATATAAAAAGCACGCAACAGGTTATCCTGTGCGCGCTCGGTCATTCTCTATTTCTCCTCCAACTCATCCGGTACATCGTATTTATTGATATGTGAGGTCATTGCTGCAACTGCTTCGCTGGCATCCGTCGTGGCCGGCACTTCTCTAACCACATCATCCGTCTGGTCACGAAAATTCAAACGGTCTGCCTCGACTACTTTCTGTTGATTTGGTTTCATTTTTCATATCGCTCCTTTCTTATTCCAGTACCTGATCTCGTTCTGTTAACGTGTACAAAGGTACTTCCCGTTCCTCTTCTGGATTGCTCAGCGCATAAATGCGTGCCGTCTCACTCTGCTCGTTCACATGCTGAATATAAATGGGTAACCCATCACACAACACATTCGCCATTATGGAAGAGGACGCTATTTCTTGCGCTCTTTGAACATTCATTTAGAAAAAACCTCCCTTGCTAAGTAGAGCTCCCCCTTACTATGCACGAGGTAAATATTTGTTATACACATTTCATGCCAACATGTGTTTTATGATCATGAAAGGATATCATTTGAAAAAATAAATATTATTGTTATTATTGATTGAGAGATTCAGTGAAAACTGCGATCTTAATTGTAGAGAAAAGGAGTAATGATGAATGTTAAACATATTAATGGTTAACTTTCCGGCAGAAGGACATGTAAACCCTACGATCGGGATGACGCAAGCCTTTGCAGCACGAGGGGACCAAGTACATTACATTACAACTGAGAAATACAAGGACAGACTCGAAGCCGTTGGAGCAACGGTTCACCTGCATACCGATCTGATCAGGACTGCTTCTATTGATTCCAGTACTCCGGCTGGGTTGAGTGCATTTATGAATATTCATATTCAGACTTCGATGGACATATTAGCAATCACTAAGCAACTGTCTGAAAGCACTGATTTTGACTTTGTATTCTATGATAGATTCGGAGCTGGCGAGTTAGTTAGAGACTATTTGAAAATCCCTGGTATTGCTTCATCCCCATCTTTTCTGATTTCAAAGAATCGGATGGCTACCAATCTCTTTCGCTCTAATGGAAAAGAGCCATTTCAACTTGATGAACAGGCCACGACCTCACTACATCTCATGAAAGAAAGATTCGGTGTTGCTCCCAAAGATATGGTTCAATTTATGAACAATACAGGGGCTCTAAACGTTGTATACACCAGCCGATATTTTCAACCAGACGCTGACAGCTTTGGTGAAGAGAATCTCTTTATTGGTCCCAGCTTCCCAGAACGCAAAGGGGAAAATTCATTTCCTTTGGACGCACTACAAGATAAAAAAGTTCTGTATATTTCGATGGGAACGGTTTTGGATCATGTTGAGGACTTTTTCAACACCTGTATTGAAGCTTTTTCCGATTTTGAAGGTATCGTCGTGATTGCAGCTGGCGAGAAAGCTGACTTTACGAAAATCAATCCAGCCCCAGAGCACTTTATCATCTCGCCCTATGTTCCCCAATTGGAGGTACTACGTCATTCAGATGTATTTATTACTCATGGTGGAATGAACAGTGTGAATGAAGGGATTCACTTTAATGTACCCTTGGTTGTACTGCCTCAGGACAAGGATCAGCCCATGGTCGCGCAGCGGTTAACAGAACTTCAGGCTGGCTATCGAATAACCAAAGACCAAATCAATGTCCAATCGTTAAGAGGTGCCGTAGATGAGGTAATGTCGAACGCGGCGTATAAAGAGGGCGTACAAAAAATAAATGATAGCTTCCAGCAATCTGGCGGTACAGAAGAAGCCCTCGCAAAAATTGATGCCTATCTTCAAAATAAGCTTGTGTAAATCACACGATTACAATTCTACAAAAAACAGGAGCCCTGACCATCAATGGTCGGGTTCCTGTTTGTCATGCATTTCCTATGTGGATATATCCCACTTCTGAAACGAAGCAATCGTACACTTTCCGCTCGCGAACGCTCGAATGCCCGTAGATTCCACTCCCGGATACACTCTTCCTGTGAGGACGTATTCACCATCGCCGATGAATATTTCCACCGAGCTTTTATCGACAAAAACCCGAAGCTCCAGACGGCCCTCGTTTAAGCCCACAGGCACTCTTCTCTCCCCGCCTGGGCCTATACCGGCACGTTCTCGGTTGAAACGGAACAGACCGTCATCGGGACGGTACGACAGTACAGTCTCCTCTTCACTACCCACCCGCAGTTTCAAACCGAATTCATCGGTGTTACTGGCCTCAAACTCAAATACGACCTTCAGTTCGTAGCTATCTCCGCGCGTGTCCATAATCTGCTCACCTGTCAGTAAGATATTCCGCTGCTCGAACAGATTGCATCGGTAATTCTTTACCTCTTCAAGTGGACGGAACAGCAGCCTGGCGCCGTCGATAACCACTTCCCGCGGAAGACTCATCGCACCAGCCCAATGGTGCCCCTGCTGGGTCGGCATCTCCGACTCCCACATATCCATCCATCCGATGACGATACGCCGCCCTTTATCATCCAAGGTTGACTGTGGGGCATAGAAATCGAATCCGTGATCCACCTGAGCATACCGCTCTGCCGTAAATGTTCCTTCAACGGAATTGAAATCACCTATACCGTACATGGTGGAATGCAGATTGCGGTAAGCCTCCCCCTGTGCAGGCATGCGCTGCGGGGACAGCATAAATACGTGCCGACCACCGAGCGGGAACAGATCCGGGCATTCCCAATTATCGCCAAAGCGTCCGTCACTCACGGCTAGTACATTGACATACGTCCAGCTTTTCAGGTCTTCAGAACGGTAAAGCAGTACAAGTCCGTTCCCTTTCGCATCATTAGAACCGAGAACGGCGTAATATTGACCTTCGTGTCTGAACACCTTAGGGTCACGGAAGTCTTTACGGCTGATCGTGTCCGGTATGGCGTCATAACCGATGACCGGGTTGCCCTCCCACTTTTCGAACGTTACTCCGTCTTCTGATACTGCGATTCCCTGCGACTGCTTGTAATCCTGATCTTTGTCAGGCCCGGTTACAACATGTCCGGTATACATCAGGACAAGCTTCCCGTCCTGCTCAATCGCACTGCCGGAGAAGCAGCCATCCTGGTCGAACTCACCGTCCGGTGCCAAAGCAATCGGCAGATAATCCCACTTCATAAGATCGCGGCTGACTGCATGTCCCCAGTGCATCGGTCCCCATACTGATTTATACGGGTAATGCTGATAGAACAAGTGATACTGCCCGTTATATTGAATGAAGCCGTTCGGATCGTTCATCCAGCCGAATTCAGCCATTAAGTGGTAGTTCAGGCGATAATCCGGCCGAAGCATATGCTTCGATTGGGAAATAAATTGATCTGCACGCTCTCTCGTATACGCTTTAGTCTGTTTGATAAAGCATCCTTCCCCTGCAGTTATTTAATCGAACCTTGCATAACACCCTGAATAATATACTTCTGGGCGAACAGATAGATGATAATGATCGGAAATATCGTCAGTACCAAACTTGCCATCAATGGACCATAATCCACTGTATAGGTTCCATAAAAGTTGTACGTGGACAATGGAAGTGTCCTTTGCTCCGGATCGACCAGAATGAGGGAAGGCAGCAGAAAATCATTCCAGATCCACAGCACATTGAGAATGGAAATGGTGGCCGTCGTGGGCATCAGTACCGGAAACACGATCCGGAAGAATGTCTGAAACCGCGTGCATCCGTCAATTAGCGCCGCTTCCTCCAGTTCCTTTGGAATACTCTTTACAAAACCATGATAAATGAAGACGGCCAGCGAGCTGCCAAAACCGATATACATATAAATCAGCGACCACTTACTGTTCAGCAGATCAAGGGACCCGTAGATTTTCACCAATGGAATCATGATAGCCTGGAATGGAATGATCATGGATGCAACCATCAACATAAATGTATATTGGTTGAACTTGGTGTTGTTTCTGACAAAATAATGAGCCGTCATCGCCGCGAACAGTGAGATAAACAGAACACTTAACACCGTTATGACCAATGAGTTGGTGAAGGCAGCAATGTAATTCATTTTATCGAATGCATTCATATAATTGACCATACTGAAGCTCTCTGGAAGCGATAACGGATTTGAGGTGATGGCCATGTTTTCCTTGAACGAATTGATCAGCAGAAAGACGAACGGTACGATGAACAATATGAGTATGACTGTCAACACAATGAATTTGATCACGGAGGAAGCAACTCTTTTTCTTGCCATTACGCCTCCACCTCCAACTTCTTGCTAAAATAAACCTGAAGCAGAGTGATGAGAGCAACCATCAGGAACAACACGAATGCTTCTGCCTGCCCCACACCATAATCACGGGAAAGGAATGCCTTTTCATACACATGCATCGACACCATTTGAGTACTGCTGAACGGCCCACCTTTCGTGAGCGCAAGGTTCACGTCATAGACCATAAAACCGCGCTGCAGGGACAAGAATATACATACGATGAAAGAAGGAACCATCAAGGGCAGCACCATTTTCCGCAGTCTGGTCCAGCTGTTTGCCCCATCAATGCTTGCGGCCTCCATAATATCATTCGGGACACCGGTCAATCCCGCGATGTAAATGACCATCATGTAACCTGCGTTCTGCCACACGGTTACAATCACGAGTGCCCAGAACGCTTTGTCGGGATCAGCCAGCCAAGTCGTGCTGAGCGACTGTATGCTGGCATGTTGTCCCAAATAGACAAGCACGTTGTTGAATATAAACTGCCATATAAAACCGAGTACAATGCCGCCGACAAGGTTGGGCAGGAAAAATCCCGCCCGGAAAATACTCTGTCCTTTTAACCCTTTTGTCAGCACATAAGCCAGCATAAAAGCGATCACATTGATAAGAACAACGGTATAAAACACATACTTAAGCGTCAAGCCGAACGATTTCCAAAACTCAATATCTCTAAAAACAGCCAGATAGTTTTGGATGCCAACCAGCGATAGTGTGGTGGAAATACCATCCCAGTTTGTGAACGTCAGATAGATGCCGTACAAAAATGGAATGATCATTACTGTTATGAAGGCAAACAAGGTTGGTCCGGTAAACAGCAGCCGCGTCCGCAGCCGATTCCATACTCCTTTTTCCGCAATCATGATGATCCCTCTCTTTGTCCCTGATTTCTCTCTCTATTCCGGGTAATTTGAAAACAACCTTATTTTGCGGTCTTCCAGTAGTTTTCGATTTCTTTAACCAGTGTTGCGCGATCACCCTGTTTCGCCAGATACTTTTGCATGGAAGATCCTGTCTTGGACCAGTGGTCGGCAGGCAGCATGCTCATCGACTGCTCTGACTTGCCTTTTGCGATATAATCCTGGATGGACTTGCCAAGCGGATCGGCCGCAGGCAGTGTAATATTTTTGAACGCCGGGATAATGTTTGCTTGGTTCACGAGGAAATCCTGGCCTTTCGCTTCATAGACGATCCAGTTCAAGAACTTCTTCGCCGCCTCTTGCTGTTCTGGAGTAGCCTTCTCCTTGTCAATAACAATGCGCTTGGATACAGCAGACGAAATCTCCTGATTGCCGTAGTCATCGGCATTGTTGCTGATTGGTACAGGCAGAAAACCATATTCTTTGTTAGCGGTATCAAAACTGTTGATTTGCGGCCATGCCCAGTTTCCCATGAACCAAATGCCAACTTCACCTTTGCCGAGCAGTTCCGGTCCGCGTTCATAAGTTCCTGCTAGCGGAGAAGCCTGATCGATATTGTATTTCATCATGACGTCGAATGTATCCATAAGTCCGTTAAATACAGGATTATTAGCCAAGTCCGCCTGGCCCGCTTTTAGTGACGCCATGAATTTGTCCACTTCAGCCATGTCTTTGCTCTGGCCTGCATAAGCAAGAGGCAAATAATGAGCGCCCAGGGACCAGTCCATTGATGAAATCACCAGTGCTTTCTTTCCGGATGTCTCGATTTGCTGAAACAGTTTTTCAAGGTCATTTCGGGTTTTAATTGTGGTGGGATCAAAGCTTCCGCCTACCGCTTTATCTACAACGGCTTTGTTGTAAATGAATCCGTAGCCTTCAACAGCCAGCGGAAACGCGTAATTTTTACCATCAAATGTCGTAGCAGTGGTAGCGTTTTCAACAGTGTCCGCATTCCACTTTTCCCCACTTAGATCGAGGATACGGTCCTTGAATTTCTCAACATCACCTGTATCTAGCATGATCATGGCCGGCGGGTTTCCTGATGCATACAATGCGGAGGCACGCTCAAAAGGAGAACCACCAGTCGGAACCGGCTGGATTTCAACAGTAATGCCCGGATTGTCTTTCTGGAACGCCTTAGCGGCTTCCTCCAGCTGTGGAAGGATTTCGCCTTTGGAGTTCAAAAGCGTAATTTTCACATTTTTCGAATCCCCTGATCCCCCTCCAGAAGCCGAATTACCTTCTCCTCCGGAGCCACTGCATGCAGACACCACCATAACCAAAAGAAGCAGCATTACCATCCATTGAACTCTTTTGAATTTCCTCATTGTTGTCATCCCCTTATTTATATAATGGCTCTGAACACTTAAATAAAACGCTTACAAACGGATTATATGTCAAAGGTTTAACTTGTGTCAATCGTTTGACATGTTGAATTTTTAACATGTACTAAAAAAAATCTGTTCCCCTTGTTAGAGGAACAGATTTTCATTCAGGTCGTTGCACGCTCAATTAGTTCAACAGGCAGCAGATTGACAGGTTGTACCTGCTCCCCTTCCGCCTGCCTGCGGATCAGCTCGACCGCCAGTCTGCCGATGTCTGCAATCGGCTGTCTTACCGATGTAAGTTCCGGCGTCAGCCAGGAAGCAACGCTTACATCATCAAAGCCTACAATGCGCACATTCTCTGGCACATGCCTTCCAGCGCGAATATATTCTTTCAGCGCAAAAGCGGCAATAATATCACTTGTTGCGAACACTCCATCCACATCCGGATGTTCATGAACGAGTTTTGAAATGATTCGCTCGTACTCCTTCTGATCGAACACATTCAAGTCTGTTTGAACGATCACATGCTCGACACCATTCCTGCCCACGACATCCCGGAATGCTTTGGTCCGCTCATTGGACAGCATGTTCAGCTCCAGATTTCCGCAGATATGCGCAATTTTCTGGCAGCCTTTGCGAATGAGCAGCTCCGTAGCCAGCTCGCCTCCGCGATAATTATCCGAGGATATGTAAGGAATATACGGGTCGATCTGCCTATCAAACGTCACGATCGGTGAATTCAAATGTCGGTACTCTTCTACTTCTAATGTATGGCTACCCATAATGATGCCATCTACCCGGTTCCGCTTCAGCATATCGATATACACTTTTTCCTTCACGGGATCCATATGGGAATTGCACAGCAGGACCTTGCAGTTTTGCTGATAGGCATAGAACTCGACCTGATTGGCAAGCTCACTGAAGAAAGGATGCGAGACATCGGGAATAATCAGGCCAATAATATTAGACTGCTTGCGCAATAGGGATCGTGCTATTTCATTCGGTTGATAATTAAGTTCCTCCATTGCGTCGAACACTTTTTTGCGTGTAGTTTCGCTGATATATCCCCGGTTGTTCATTACACGGGATACTGTAGTGACTGACACGCCCGCTTTTAATGCTACATCGTGAATTGTCGCCATAATAACCTCTTCCCGCACAAAATAAATACATACAAACTATACTCTCTCCTCATCATTTCAACAACCTTACATAACGGAAGGCCTCAAAATGACCGTAAATGTTAGGTGACTGAACTTTGCGAATCCCAAATTAGAGGTTACAATTGCTCTAAACCATAATGGTAGCAAGGCCCCCTTAAAAAGGTCTTGCTATCTTTTCTTTAACCATCCTTCTTGGATTCAACTTCCCCGACGTAGGGGCTCTAGTTATCGGGGTGAGTAGCGGCCTAGCGGTGCATTTTTAAACCACAACTTGATAAAATTTAGGTTTTTTTAAATTATGTTTCAAGCGTTAAGTTTGCTATAGTCTACGCCTCAATTTCAAGCTACAATGAAGATACCAAATATGGAAGCGTTTTATATTTTTCCGGTAAGCCGGTCAATACTTGAAATAATGTATCATTGTCAGCCGTTTCTTTCATGTTTGGTCAATCTTTTATGGAGGTGTAAAATGAAGAAAAAATCTTGGTTTACTTTACTGGCAACTGGAATTGTCTCTCTGTTTTTTTCGGTAAGCGTTTATGCGGGGAATGTTTTTTGGGAACCACTTAATGGTTTCAATTCTGGTGCATGGCAAAAAGCGGATGGATATTCCAATGGGAACATGTTTAATTGCACTTGGCGTGCCAATAATGTCAATTTTACGAACGATGGCAAAATGAAGCTTGGCTTAACAAGTTCTGCGTACAATAAATTTGACTGCGGAGAGTATCGATCGACGAACACTTACAGATACGGCTTATACGAGGTCAGCATGAAGCCGGCTAAAAATACAGGGATCGTATCTTCCTTTTTTACGTATACGGGACCTACTGATGGCACGCAATGGGATGAAATAGATATTGAATTTTTAGGCAAAGACACGACAAAAGTGCAATTCAACTATTATACAAACGGGGTCGGTGGTCACGAGAAGATTGTAGATCTGGGCTTCGATGCATCAAAAGGCTTTCACACCTATGCATTCGATTGGCAGCCAGGATACATTAAGTGGTATGTTGACGGGGTTCTAAAGCATACGGCAACTACAAACATACCAAGCACGCCAGGCAAGATTATGATGAATTTATGGAATGGCACTGGCGTTGACGACTGGCTAGGTTCGTATAATGGAGCGAATCCGCTATACGCTGAATATGATTGGGTAAAATACACGAGCAATTAGCCCATAGTACCAAAAGCAGCCCTGTAGTGGCTGTTTTTTTTGATGATGCATTCGGCCATGAATAAAATCGCTGGAAATCTATTCAAAGCTGGCGATCACCGATGCGCAGCTGAATATAATCAGGTATTTAATAAATCCCCTGTTTAACCCATATGTTTGCGGATGGTTAGCATTTTCCTGCTTCAATTACTTTAAAGATACCAATACAGGAAAGGGGTCATGTAACTCCAATCGGTTTATAACTCAGGAACCAACTTTAATGAAGGGAAGTCAGACAACAAGTATTACGTTTGAAGGAATCATCCCCGGTTCAGCTTCAAGTTCAAGCTTATATTGCTGTCCATTCCACCTTAGGATACTCACGCTCGCGTTTTCTATTTTCTTTCCTGACCATATACTGCTTATTGACATCTGCTTAGCGACTCGCTTTGATACATTAACATGTGCCTTTCAAGGCTTTTTGGACGTTGGCTTCAATTATGAACAGGCTAGCTTAGGTTTGAAATATGTTCCTAGCAATTCATTGACCAGTAAAAGTATGGATGATATAATCATAAAAGGAAAAAATCATTGGTATAGAGCCATGCGTGAATGGGCTTTTCTCATAATTTCTTTTGTAAGCGCGTACAATGATTATTTTCCATATATACCACGGAGGAGGCGATCAAAGAATCCATTTTATCAAAATAAATGTCTTCTTTTTTTTTTATTTTTAATGCAACCGGTTGCATTATTTATTCCACTAAATATTATCAGGAGGTTGTTAACTTGCTAGGAAAAAAAACTGGGAGTTTTATTTCTTGGTTGATTATTTTGTCGCTTTGCTTCAACTTCTTCGGTTTACCCGGCGTAGCTTCGGCCAGTAGCACCGATTATACAGCCACCTACACGAATTCCACAGCGACTACCCTTCCCTCTACAACCGCTTCGATCACGTCTACCGTTACCGCAACGTATGCACCTACCACAATACCTAAATCAACTCAAACTGGGTTAACGGTTCACTTTAAGAAACCTTCAAGCTGGAATTCAGCGATTCGAATCCATTACTGGAATCTGAATCCGACAACCGTTCCGATAAGCGGAGCGTGGCCGGGAATCCTGATGAAGTCGGATGGAAACGACTGGTACAGCTACACCATTGCCGAGGCCACAGGCTCAAGTCTCATCTTTAATGACGGTAGCGGCAAACAGACGGCCGACTTGTCCCGCAGTGTGAAAGAGGGCTGGTATTACACAGATAACACATGGTATGATACCAGCCCGGAAATGCCTAAAATTCCGGCGATTTCCGCCTCTCCTGTACCCAAAACATATGATTCGTCCCAATCGGTGACGCTTTCCAGCACCAACAGTGACGATAAGATTTACTATACGATAGACGGCTCGACACCTACGACATCCTCTACCTTGTATACCTCTCCAATCCAAGTTGCTTCCTCTTTGACCATTAAGGCCTTCGGTGTCAACTCAATCGGTCAAACTGGAAATGCATCCTCTTTCGCTTATATGATTGACCTGAATTCAGATCTGCAAGCTCCGACAATCACAGCGAATTTGCCTACCAGACATTCCGATTCCTCGGTGACTGTATCCTTCAACCTAAATGATAACAAGGCGGCAACGACCAAGGCATACTACACGGACGATGGTACGGAACCAACCATAAGCTCGAAAGTATATATCCTCGGCAACGCTATGGCCGGATTAACCGGACCGTCCATCCTTATTTCCAAGACCACGACATTAAAATTTCTCGTTATAGACGGCGCTGGCAATCAAACCAAACAAAGCTTTGTTTATAATATTGGAAATAAAGGTGATTTTCGGGAAGATACTATTTACTTCGTGATTACTTCCCGGTTCTATGACGGTGATCCGAGCAACAACATGCACGCATGGGATGATGCCAAGGCGCGTAATCCGGATTCGGACCCGGCTTGGAGAGGGGACTTTAAGGGGCTGATTCAAAAGCTCGATTATATCAAAGCCCTCGGATTCAGCGCCGTCTGGATTACACCTGTTGTGCAGAATGCCAGCGGTTATGATTATCATGGTTACCATGCAATAAATTTCGCCAAAGTAGACCCAAGATATGAATCGGCGGGAGCTTCTTACCAGGATTTGATCAATGCGGCCCATGCCAAAGGGCTGAAGGTTATTCAAGACATCGTTGTCAATCATACCGGTAATTTCGGTGAAGAGAATCTGTACCCCATGTTCAAGAAAGATCCGGCTAAACCGGATACGGCTAACAACTTGGTGAAAACTACGGATAAGCTGCCGTCAAACTATGATACTATGACACCCGATCAGCAGTATCAGGCAAGGCTCGCTTTAATGAAGAACGCGGAAACGAACAATAACATTTACCATACAGAGAAAAGCCTCTCCTGGGAATCCTATACTGTTCAAACTGGTCAGATAGCGGGAGATTGCGTGGATTTGAACACGGAAAACCCTGCAGTTAACGAATATTTAATTGATACCTACAATCACTATATAGACATGGGTGTTGACGCTTTCCGTGTCGATACGGTGAAGCATGTGAGCCGGTATATTTTCAATAAATACTATATTCCTGCCTGGAAGACAAGAGGCGGCTCGGATTTCTATATTTTTGGAGAAGTAGCCACCCGTTACAGAGATGTCTGGAACAGTGGAATTCCGGCGATCTCGACGCCATTCTATACTTGGAAAAGCTCGAAATCGTATCCGGGCGATGGAAAGAATGATTACGCCTCCAATAAAGTGTCGGTTGAACAAGAGTGGGCGGACAACTCTACTACAGCAGGACAGCCAACCTCGAACAATGCTCTCTTAAACGGAAATACCTATCATACGCCTGACTATTCAATGAAATCGGGCATGGATGTGATTGATTTTCCGATGCATTGGGCATTCAAGACCGCGCAGGAAGCATTCAATATGAGAAGTGGCGATCAATACTATAATGATGCTACCTGGAATGTAACCTATATCGACTCGCATGACTATGCGCCCGACCAGGCTCCGGAAAATCAAAGATTTGCGGGCACACAGGACACTTGGGCCGAGAATCTCGATCTGATGTTCACCTTCCGCGGAATACCCGCTATCTTCTATGGTTCCGAAATCGAATTCCAAAAGGGGGCTGTCATTGATCCGGGTCCAAACGCACCGCTAAGCAAAACGGGACGGGCATATTTCGGCGATCACATGGAAGGCAATGTTACAGTACAAGATTACGGCAAATACACAAATGCTACCGGCACGCTTGCGGAATCGCTCAACCATCCTCTGGCCAAACATATCAGACAGCTTAATTTAATCAGAAGAGCTGTTCCCGCCTTGCAAAAAGGACAGTATTCCACAGAGAATGTAACGGGCAATCTGGCGTTTAAGAGAAGATATACCGACAGCGCCAAAGGCATTGACAGCTTTGCATTGGTCACGATTTCAGGAAACGCCACATTTACCGGAATTCCGAACGGAACCTATGTGGATGCGGTGACTGGTAATTCCAAAACCGTTACTGATGGCAAGATCACCCTGACATGCTCCGGCAAAGGAAACGCAAGGGTATATGTATTGAATGGCAGCGGTGGAATTGGAGAAACGGGAACCTATCTGAAGTAAACGGCAGTATGTCTTAGTTAACTGAAGCAACCTCAGTTCGGTATTGCACCGTGCTAAGGTTGCTTCCAATTAAAAAGTATATCCAAGAGAGAGAGTCAGGATATTGCTCTGGACTAAATTTTTAACGGATGGGAGTGAACCAAGATGCACCAACGACAGCTTCTATGTGCGTACATTCCTCCGTATATTTAATGACCAACAACCATCAAGTATTAACGGGTTCTGGCCGGTCATCCGGATATGTTCTACTGCATACAACGGGTACAAGCGTTAGACCAAAAGTACCTAAAGCATATGATAATTGAGGATGTCCTTCATGAATGTATAATGCTATTGCCATAATAATGATAGGCAAAACTGTAATACAATCATTATAGTTGTTTCCTCCATTTGCATTGTATTTCACACACGTTTCTTTAACAATTTTTTCAGCTGTGTGTTCGGGTCAGCAAAAGACTGAATAATCTCCTTCATACCTTCTAGAACGTTTTTTGAAGTTGTTAGATACAAATCTATTACTTCCGCAGGCCAGCTGTTAAAGTTGGCCGTGATTTTTATAACTTCTGTTCTTAAAGAAAAAGCACTTAAATTATTAGGGTCTAATCCCGCATTATTAAGCAAATGGGTCAATCCATGCACAAGTTCTACTCTTGAGCGAACGAGATTTTCAAAAGGATTGAAAATATCTAATATATCCCTTAGCTTAGGGATAGCCCAGGTGATTTGTATAAATTTAACCCACGAATTTTTCCTTCTAAGCAACGATTTTGATTTGAATTACGGATATGAGATTATAGGGGGTGTAAAAAACGCCGGTGACCTTAAGCAGGTGACCGGTGTTTTCATATTAGCGTTTCGGCATTTTGCTCTCATCCATGTACAGCAGGTTCCAGCGGTGACCGTCCAGGTCGGCAAATCCTGCGCCGTACATCCAGCCGTCAATTTCACTCGGTTTGCCAAAGATGTTTCCTCCGGCAAACTCTACTTTTTGAATAAAGGCATCTACTTCTTCTCTGCTTTCAGCGCCAATGGAAAATATTACTTCTGCGGTATGGGAAGTATCTGCGATTTTTGAACCTGTAAATTTCTCAAACGCCGCATCCGGGAACAGCAGAATCGTTGTTTGGCCTATAGCAAGCTTGGCTCTCTCGTTACCAACGCTAGCCGCATGTAATCCAATCTCATTGAAAAAGGCAGTTGACCTCTCAACATCTTTGACCGGCAGATTAATCCAGATCTCCTGTGACATGGCTGTAGCCTCCTGGAATATATTTTCAACTACTCCTACTATACTCTACTTCTGGCAGCAGAAGCGAATCTTATAAAAGAAACCGCAAGGTATGACATTCCTGTCATTCATTCTGCGGTTTCCTTAGTAAACTTATTTACTTGACTGCTCCAGCATCGTCTCCGTCAAGGTATCGATTTTCGCATCAAAGTAATGACTCTCTTACAACAATTCTGCACTCTTCAAGTTCTTCGGGATCCGTATCTAGGTAAAGAAACTTCCAGTCAGTTGGGTATATTGAATGCGCATGCTGATAATGGATAACCAAAGGTGTCACTGAAGCAAAATCATATATTTTCAAAGAATCTGATTTTAGGGGCATCATCGTTCTTCCCTTTAGCTTATAACTATATTTATTGGCAATAAGATTTTTTATATTCAAAAAACAATAAAATATTCGAGTATTAATAAATTGAATACGATTCAGTCAAGAATATATTCAACTCTTCATGCGTAGTTAGAGCTTTCACACTGAATTCCGTCTTTTAACCGAGATGGGGGGCGCTGAAGCTTAATCATGGAGCTTGCAACTGGAGCACTTGCGTAGGAAGCCCTGTTCAACTTTAACGGTGGAGAGTCTTAGCGAAAGAATCTCCATTTCAAGTTATTACTTAGTTATACAAATTCTTTAGATTTTCTTTAGAAATATACTCATTAATTCCTTAGTTTTTTTTATTATGCTTTCTGAAAGAAAAAGAGAGAAGTTCAAAATGGTCAGTAATAACTTAATAAATCTAATTAACACTATGCCTATCTATTCTTATTTCGCCCTCTCTCTGAGTTCTTTTAGAATACAATCCCATATGAAACTACATCTAATATCCTCGTATCTGGCCCACGGTAAGGATGAAGCGTACGTAGCCACAATAATTGAACATAAACCCGCTTGCATACTCCCATCAACAATGCCGATCGTACGGAGTTGTTCATAGAGATTGCGCTAGGTGTAATCATCACACAGTACCCCGCAGGCAGCTTATTCACAGCCACTGCTAACTGAACCAAGTAGTTTGCTTGCTAGGCGGATATGGAAGCTATACTTAACCTGCTAGTTTATTTTGCTGACGCTATTTGTCCTAGCAACGCGGTTTGAATGAAAATGCTAACGGTTTACTGCTGGGTTCCTCCCCAAGAGTACTGATGGCTTGGGTCACGGATGAAGATCTCCTTCATTTACTGGATCTAATTAACCACCGACCCCGAAAATGTCTGGATTGGAGGACCGCTCACGAATCTTTCACAGAAGTCCTGTCGCATTTGGTTTGACAATCCGTCTTGTATTAAAAATATCGATATTATTTTGTCCGAAGGTGGAGTCGACGACACAATGAGAGAATTGCTTCGAAAGCTTAAAATTTTACAGCTATTTATGGCTTTGTACCGTGCTAAAATTATTAGGATACTGATTCCTGTAGCTGTTTTAGTCATTATCTATGTATATGGAAGACACGAAATTCAGAATATTAACTTAGCTAAAATTATTCATGAATTACGCATGATGCCCGTTCATGTCGTTATTCAATTGATCATTGCTTCTTTTATAGCGGTATCTGTAATGAGTACTTATGATTATTTAATACGAAAACAATTTAAGCTTGATATCAATTGGAAAACGACTTATCGATATGCATGGATAGCCAATACATTTAATAATATGATTGGGTTCGCTGGTCTTACCGGTCTAGGACTACGTACATTGCTGTATAAGAGAAGTGGCGTTCCTATGAAAACAATGGGAGCTGCTGCACTCTTTTTATCGCCTATCGTATTAGTCGGTCTATCTTTACTTGGCTGTCTTGTACTGGTCGGTGTTTTTCCTGTAGAACCTATTTTTGAACAACTTCCTTGGCTTCGTATCGGTGTATGGGGAGTTTCATTGTACTTACCGTTCTTCCTATTAATGCAACGATCTTCCCTGTTCGCCAAATGGTTTCATAAGGGCGATGGCAAGTTACCTTGGAAAGTAGTCATCGCTTCTCTAGGTTCCTCTGTTCTAGAGTGGGCTTGTGCAGGGGCATTATTTTGGTTATTCACTTTTTATGATCTGAATCATTTACCGTTTGCCCCGGTATTCGGTGTGTATATTGTAGCAGCAATTGCAGGGATTATTAGTATGGCGCCAGGTGGTATTGGAGCATTTGATCTGATCGTGTTGCTTGGACTTCAGACATTAGGTGTTGATCCATCACGTGCACTAACGATTTTGTTATTGTTCCGCATTTTTTACTTTGTAGTTCCTTGGTTGATCGGTCTTGTGCTAGCTACGTTTGAGATGAGTCCGAACAGTAAACAAATGCGTGAAATGATTACAACTAGTCTGGACGCTTCACGTAACACATGGGTCAAATTCTGGGGCTGGCCTTCTCATTTCGGTCTACTTAGTGATCTAGGAGCATGGGCGCTTGGAAAGTTAGTATTCACCAGTGGTATCATATTACTACTTTCTGCGGCTACCCCAGGCCTAATTGCTCGCCTACGTGTTATGGAACATGTGTTATCTTTACCTATTATGCGTTTTTCAAAACAGTTATCTGTGACTATCGGTATTATGCTTATTGTCGTATCACGTGGTATTTCAATACGTACTCGTCGCGCTTACATATGGACGGGAGCATTGTTGTTAGCAGGTGCTATCTTCACATTTGCCAAAGGGTTCGATTACGAGGAAGCTATTATTTTACTTATTGTTGCATTGGTGCTATGGATATCTCGGGCTCGATTTAACAGTGAAAGTGCTAGTATTTCTTTACGTAGTATCTGGATTTGGGCGTTCCTTGCTTTTATCTCATCGTTATCGTATTACGTTATTGGTACACATATTCATCCAGCTATTTTGCGACATCTACCAATGCGTGCTCAACAATGGTTTTTGAACCCGCATGAATATGCAGTGACGGCTCTTGTTGGATTAATCGGTGCTTTAATTTTAATGGCATCTATATTCACATTACGCCCGCATCGCTACACAGGAATACGTCCAGATGAGGCGGGTATAGAGAAATTAACTCAATTTATTGCCAAAGAAGACGGTAATCTTTTGACTCATCTTCTCTATCTAGGAGACAAAAATTTTTATTGGGCGCAAAATGATCAAATTTTAATTCCCTATTCTCGAATGCGTCACAAATTAATTGTACTTGGCGACCCAGTTGGTAATAAAAATCTTGTCTCTGCTGCGATTCAAGAATTTCAGAGGTATGCGGATCAGTATGCATTAACCGTTGTTTTTTATCAAGCAACACCTGAATATCTATCGATCTATCATGAGAATGGTTACAAATTCTTCAAACTAGGCGAAGAAGCTTTGGTTCCTCTAACTACATTCACATTAAGTGGGAAAAGTAAGCAGAACTTGCGAACTGCTAAAAATAAATCAAGTCGTGAAGGCCAAATATTTGAAGTGCTTGCCCCACCCTATCATTCAGAATTACTGTCTGAATTACGCCAGATTTCGGATGAGTGGCTAGGCGATCGTAAAGAAAAAGCTTATTCTTTAGGCTGGTTCAACGAAGCGTATATTCAGCGCTCTCCCTTAACATTGCTTCGTAATGCTGAAGGTCACATTTTGGCTTTTGCAACATTAGCTCCAGCTTATGACCAAAATAAAGTGATCTCAATTGATCTGATGCGCCATTTGAATGATACACCGAATGGAACGATGGATGTGTTATTTGTACGTATAATTGAATGGGCAAAAGAACAAGGTTATTCTTATTTCAATTTGGGTATGTCTCCGCTCTCCAGTGTGGGTGAAAATCAGAATGCGCATCGTGAAGAAAAATTAGCTCGGCTGGTGTTCCGATATGGTGGGCACTGGTATGGATTTGAGGGATTACGCCGTTACAAGGAAAAATTCTCACCTGAATGGCAAGCAAGATATTTAGCTTATCCGGCAGGTATGACACTTCCAATGCTTACGCTGGATCTTGTCCGACTGGTATCTCGTCGTCCAGAACAAGTAGAGCTTCTTTAACCTTCAGAATAAATTCTTTGGATAGGCTACAGTTACGTGGACTGAAAAAATGAGGGCAGTAGAATGAAAGCAATAACCAAGGAGAGAATCTCTGGCCCTGGTCGGAACTGAAAGTCCGTATTGCATGCCAATGGTGGAACGATTAGGTTATCTCAACGAGTAAGTAATCGATTTATACATCCATGATCTTTTTTTAATGTCAATGCGGTTTTCTCCCGAAACGTTCTTTGCTCTCCTGGATCTGCAGTAGCCAAGTTAACTTTGTTATCTTTGTTATTTTTCACGGTTAGATATTGGGAAGACTAAGGTGGTCACTTGACCACCTTTTTAATGTTTTGACTTAACTATTCTGCCTTCACTCTTCTAGACATAAAAAATTTGGTTTATTGTATTAGATAACAGATAAACTAGAGGTATTTGTTGGATCAATAAAAAGAAATTTAAGGATCAGAGCTTGAAAAAAAGCTCTTTCAGCAAAAAGAATACTGTCAGTCCTACTGCTTATTAGGTTCTTCCCAATCAGTTCATGAAATATATCTTAATTTAATATGTTTAGAAGCTCTGTACAGCGACGACTTCACGGCAGCTTCGCTCTTTTTTAAAATTTTTGCTGTTTCTTTTATGGAGTATCCTTGGACTAGGCGCAATTCGAGTACAGTCCTTTGCTCGTCATTACTTATCATCAAAAGAATTCGCTCGACTTCCTCTTGAATTACAAAATCGAGGGTATCCCAGTGATAATCAAATAGTTCTCTATGTGAAGAGTATTCTCTCATCTTTTTTCGTTTTCTTAATACATCTATAGCAAGATTTTTGGCATTACTTTTCCTTCCTGTTTCGATTGCTTTTCAACAAATACTGAACTCTCATCACTACCTATTTACGTTTCATGAACACTTTTCAATAAAATTATTCGTATCTAAATGCATCTATCGGCTTCAATCTCGCTGCTTTATAAGCTGGGTATACCCCAAACAAGATACCTATACCTGCAGAGCTGAGAAACGAATATATGATCGGCGAGACCGTGAATTCAATGGTCATACGAGTTGTTGCTTCAATTATTTTAGACGCTCCTATGCCAGCAGCAACCCCAAGTATACCTCCCATTAGTCCGAAAATGACTGCTTCGAACAGGAATTGAATCATAATATCTCTAGGCTTGGCGCCAATCGCTTTGCGAATACCGATTTCTCTTGTACGCTCTATAACGGAGACCATCATAATATTCATAATTCCGATTCCCCCTACCACGAGCGATATTGCGGCTACACCTCCCAGCAATTTGCTCATGATATTATCTACACCCAAAGCTGCACCTGCTGCTTCGGACAGACTCATAGTTTGAAATTGATCCGGTTCTGAGGGTTTTAGCTGATGCGTCACACGCAAGCTCCCCAATATATCTGAACGAGCTTGATCCATCATAGCTGGTGACTTGGCGGAGACATCCAGGCTGGTGATATTTCTCTCACCCAGACGGTTCATCATGGTTGTAGCAGGGATGTAAATTTGATCATTCGTACTGCGGCTTAAATTCGTAACAGGCTGGGAATTCAATACTCCGATCACTTTGAAGGGGATCTGTTTAATTTGAAACGTTCGTCCCACCACGTTTTTGGTATCCCCACCAAAAAGACGTACAACCGCTTGGCTTTCCAGAATAGCAACATTCATACGTTTATCCAACTCATCGTTGGTAAATGTCCTGCCTTCAGCAAAGGAAAACTTTTTAACTTTATAAAATGAAGCGGATGTTCCTATAATAGTTGCATTATAGTTATATCGACCCCATACAACTTTTGAATTGCTCGAAATACTGGGCATTAATGCCGCAATCGAACTCTTTTGTTCCATTGCCTTGATATCAACCCACGTAAAGGAGGGCAAGTTGTCCCCATTGACTTCTTTCTCGGTCATTGGCATGGCTGGAGCAACCATAATCACGTTATTCCCTAGACTATTTATTTCCTCCTTAATACTGGCTTTAGAACCGTTTCCGATTGCCATAATGGCAATAACCGCTGCCACCCCAATAATAATACCGAGTATCGTTAAAAATGAACGCATCTTGTTGGTGGTTAAGCTATTCATGGATACACGGATCGTTTCCATCACATTCATAGGCTTACCGTCCTTGATGAAATTCGTCTATTCGTAATTTGCTCATCCCGCTCAATATTGCCATCCCGAAAACTAATCAATCGTTTGGCATATTCAGCTATTTCCAGCTCATGAGTAACCAGAACTATAGTTTTTCCCAGCTCATTCAACCCTTGAAACAGTTCCATAATCTCAATACTCGTTTTCGTATCCAGTGCGCCCGTAGGTTCATCTGCCAGCAGAATAACAGGATTATTTACCAATGCACGTGCAATGGAGACACGCTGCTGCTGACCACCAGAAAGCTCGTTAGGCTTGTTATACATCCGTTCGGCAAGGCCAACGCTTCGTAGCGCCTCCACGGCTCGTTCCCGGCGTTCCTTGGCAGGTATACCTGCATACATCATAGGTAGCTCTACATTGGCTAATGCTGTAGTTCGGGGAAGTAAATAAAATTTTTGAAACACAAAACCTAGTTTCTGATTTCTAATCTCCGAAAGTTCGTTCTCACGAGCATCCAATATGGAATACCCATCCAGGTAGTATTTTCCGGTATCCGGATGATCCAGTCAACCAATGACATTCATCATGGTAGACTTGCCCGAACCAGAGGGTCCCATGATAGCAACAAACTCACCTTCGCTAATGGATAAATTCACGCTGCGCAGAGCCTGAATCTCCTGACCGCCTACTTCATACATTTTTTTCAGTTCTTTAATTTCGATCACCGTTTTATTGGATTGAGTTTCGCTCATTGTGCCTGCCCCCCTCCACTGCCATTCGGATCAGCACTGCTGTTCTGAGGAGGAATAACAATAGTTTCGCCTTCCTTGACACCAGACTTGATTTCGGCCTGATCCGCTGTATAGACGCCTAGTTTCACCGGTCTAAATCCATAATCAGCAGGATTTGCCGCGTTCTTCGCCACATATACTCCATCTACACCACCTTCAGATCTCAATGCAAACAATGGCACAGACAGCGCGTCTTTGTGTTCAGCTAACAGAAGGGATACATCCATGTTCATCCCCGGTTGCAGCCTTATTTTTTGGCTATCCAAAGACAATTCAACTTTGTATGTAGTCACATTGGATTCCACAACTGGCTCTGGAGAAACAAAAAGAACTTCTCCTTTGAATTGCTTGTCCGGAAATGAATTGGTATGCATTGTAGCCTGAAGTCCAGTCTTCAATTTGGCGATATCACTTTCGTTAACCTTGGCACTAACCTTCATGACCCCTGTGTTGGAGTTATTCATTATGATAAAAGGTGCAGTAGGACTGGTGCCCACATCGCCGTTGACCTTCAAAACAATCCCATCCCACGGCGCCGTAACCTGTAATTTATTCAGAACACTTTTCTTTTGCTCCAATTCTGTTTCGGCCTGCTGTAAAGAAGCCTGTGCAGATTGAATGTTGGAAGCTTCAGGCGGGGACTGTGCTGCCTTTAATTGAATTAAAGCGGTTTTATAACCCATTTCAGCATCTTCAATAGCCTGGTTTTGTCTGATCTGTGCCTTCTTGTATTGAAGCTCGGCATTACTCATATCCAATTTTGCCTTATCCAAGCTTTGCTTAGCCGTCGCCAGGTCACTTTCTGCGGCCGCATCATTCTGAACTAGATAAGTCTGGTCATCATAATCCTTCTGGGCTTTATCCAAGGTCACCTTGGCAACCTCTTTTTGTGCAGCGGCTTCCTCTAACTCCGTCCCGTCCTTGGCTGTTTTAATCGCCATCTGTGTCTTTAGGACATTTGCCTTCTGGAGCTCAATATCACTTTGCTTTGGTCCACGCTTGGCTTCCTCTAGCTTGGCTCGGGCAATCGCAACATTGGACTGGGCATCTTTAATTTGTAATTTGGCATCTGAATCATCTAAACGAGCTAAAACCTGGCCCGCCTTAACACTATCTCCTGCTTTGACATTGACCGCAATGAGCTTGGCACCCTCGACATTTGTAAAATTAATATTCACTTCCTTGGAAGCCTGAACGGTCCCAGTCACGGCAAGCGATTCGGTTATATTGGTTTTTTTCACCTGAACAATCTGATTCGCAGGACCCTCCACGGGCTTTTCCTGCCCCCTATTCATATAAACAGTACCACCGATTCCCACTATAATGATCAAGGCCAGAATACCTATGATCACTTTTAATCTTCTTTTTTTTCTTAATATTTGCAATGCATCTTTTTTTACTGTTTCCGGCAATGTCATATCCCCTTAAATATATTTTTTTAAATCCTATACACTCCACGGTTTGTTTAAAGCATGTTGTAACTGTGTCATTTGAACAATCAATTCATCCATATTCCGTTCTATTGCTTCACTTTTAACTGATTAGTAGCGACCTCCGTACCTGTGGCAAATCCCCGTTCCTTTTTTTACGAGAAATGTTTAATACTTTATTAGCGTTCTGCAGATTACTTTGCAGTTGTTCGTATTGCTCATCATTTTGCTGTAAATTAAAGTACATACTCTTCAATGTTTCTGCCAATTGGTCTTTGGTATTTTCCAGTCCACCTTGTGCTGAATCTACATCAATCTGTTTAATTTCATAATCATCATTCCCTGAGTTCCACGTGTAATATTTAACTTCCATCTTTGCCAGCTTGACAGCCTCCTCCTGTCTCCATACCGAAGGACTCGCCGAAATGGCACGTGTCACAAGCGTATCCAAATTCGTGCTATCCATTTTTCGGTAAACAGGTCGATCCACCAGTTCATAGACCGTACCTTGCGGTTGCCCCATTTGGGTATTTAGTGAATCCATCGCTTTTTGCAACGCAGCTTTTGCAATCTCTATATTTTTTTGTGCTTCTATACGAGTCTGAATAATGGTGCTTTGATCACTTGGAGAAATTTTCCCACGGTTGGCTTTTGCCTCAGCAGCTTTTTCCTCCAATAATGCAAGCGAAAGTGCATCCTCACTGCTCTTCACCTTGTTATCAGCCAGAAGTACCTCATAATAGTTCTTCATTGTAGTGTAGTCTGTCTGATCTTGGGCAAGCTCGATTTGCTTCTTGGATTCCAGATAAGAAACCGTCGATGAGGCATACCCCTTCCATGCTGAACTACTGGCCGCATCCTCTTCTCCATTACCTGTACCTGCGGGAATGAAGTCCAGATTCTTACCTGCATTTTTCAAGTTAATCCGATTGCGATCTATCGTTTGCTGGGCCTCCTTCAAGCTAAAGCTATTGGATCGCGCCCATTGCTGGGGCTTGACTCAATGTTAGTTTCACACTTGCATTGGAAGCCAATTGCTGCCCCTCTGCTTGAACAAAGGACCCTGAAAAAGAACTGGTTGATAAGGCCAACAGCAATAAAATGAACATACGTTTTTTCATAGAACCCCCTCTTTCTATTTTTAAATAATTGTACAAACACATTCTTATATGAATTATCTATTGTTCTCTTTTGAGCAACTACAAATGAATCATAGACACGTGCAGATTGCCTTCTGCTTTGGCTAAAAGTATTTCGGGATGAAACGATCTAGCAATGTAATCATATGTCAGGGTTTTCTCATAAAATGAGATATGAATGAGCGTCTCTCTTTACTCAGCAGAAACATGACGCTCGCCTCCTTTCAGAGTCAGGCGATTTCTATGTCCCCGTAGGTATGATAAGGCTATGCCCGCAGATCGGTACAACAGCTCTCCGGCTAGAATACCGCCAACGACATCCGCTAGTACATGCTGCTTGACCAGCAAAGTGGACGCTATAATGACAATAGACATCGCGGTGACTGCCCAGCGAATCGTTCTTCCGAATACCCTTGCTCCACGAAGCATCAGGTAGCTGGTTAGCACATGAATGCTCGGGAAACAGTTAAACGGCTGGTCATGGCTGTACACCAACCAGACCAAACGGTTGATGACGCCTGTCTGGGCTAGATTGTCTGGACGGTGAACAGCCGTTTGGAAAAGGGCATAGACGATATAAGAAAGGATCAGCCCTCCACAGAGCGAAAGTAGCGTCCGGTAATAAGCTGTTCTGTCCTTGAACGCAAGTCCGATCAGTACGGCTGCAATGAACGGGTACCAAAGAACATAAGGAATAATAAAGGACGGAACGAATGGCGTTAGGCGATCTAGATCCGTTACGAGGCTATAGACGTGTTCGGTAGGATGGTTAAGTATACCGTAGAAAATATACAATAACGGAACCACTGTAAGCCATAGAAGAGACAGCCAAGTTGAAAGGACGGATTGTTTTGTAGGGTGAGTCACGTTATCATCTCCTGATTAGGTTTATCTATAGCAATGAACCCATCATAATGATAAACTCTGAAGAACTTTAGAGGATTTTTCTAAAGAATTTCTTAACATTAGTTGGTAAGGGTTATTCCCTTTCGTATCTTATTTATAGGGAAACTTATCAACGATTTACGTAATAAAAAGCCTTGCCAACTTATTTTTGTTGGCAAGGCTTTTTGGGTTCTTCAATCAGATCAGCTTTCTGATTTTCATGCACTTCTTGCAGACTTCGAGTCTGAATAGTGTACATATCTTCAGATTTTCTTTAGATATATCCTCGTAAAATCCTTAGATTTTTTCGTTACTATTTTTATATTGATATAAATAACAAAACGAGGAGATATGGCAATATGTTTTGGATTATTCCTTCCAGTTGTTCGGTATATCATCCCTTTATTTGTTGGGTACCCAAAAGGGAGAAATTAAATAATGGGGGAAAAACAGTTGAATATCAGTGAATGTCTACTTTTTTTGCAAGGATTTCTCACAAATCCACAACGAGTAGGAAGTGTTATACCTAGCTCCCGATTTCTAGCAGCTAAAATCGTTGAGTCTATACCATGGAATGAGGTAAAGGCAGTCGCAGAACTCGGGTCAGGTACAGGTGCTATTACACGTTTCATGAAGCCACATTTAACCGGATCAACAAAAGTGCTATTGTTCGAAAGGGATAAGAAAATGAGAGCTACTTTGAAGACAAAATACCCGAATTTCGCGTGTCATTCAAACGCTTGCCAATTAATCAAAAAATTGAATCAAGATGACATCGGCCAGCTTGATTGTATTATTAGCGGATTGCCATTTTTTAATTTTACGAGTGAAATGCGAGAAACCTTACTTAATCAGATTATTAAGGCACTAAAACCAGAAGGAATTTTTGTCGCTTATCAGTACTCACTTCAAATGAAAAAAAAATTTGCCGAAGATTTAATCATCGAAAAAATCGAGTTCGTGCCCTTCAATTTCCCTCCAGCTTTTGTATATACCTGTCGCAAAAGGGGACGCAATAATCGGTATTAATAAACTTTTCATAGCAATCATTGGATTTGTCTTAATTATAGAATTTTAGTAGCCGTAATCATAAAAAGTAGGAAAGGGGCATCATGTAATGGATACAATACTTGTTGTAGGTGACGATACAGAGATTCGAGATGTCATTCACGTTTATTTGCGCAATGAAGGATACTTTGTCATAGAAGCTGCAAATGGTCTGGAAGCGTTAGATTTAATAAGATCAATCTCTTTCGAACTTGTCATCTTAGATATTAAGATGCCACAAATGGATGGCATTAATGCTTGCATTAAAATAAGGGAAATATCGAGCACCCCCATTATCATGCTATCGGGGGAGGAAGAAGATATTGGTAAAATTTCGGGTCTTACTCCCGGTGCGGACGATTACATGATAAAACCCTTTAATCCGTTAGAATTACTCGCTCGAGTAAAAGCTCATTTGCAGCGACAATCATTAATAGGAAAAGAAGAATTTAATTCTGTTATATTCATCAAAGATCTTGTGATCGATAAAACTAAATATTCCGTTACATTGAAAGAAAATAACATTTCACTGACCCCTCTTGAGTTTTCAATTCTAGAGTTGCTTGCAAGCCACCCTGGGCAGGTATTTAGCTTTGATAAGATTTACGAAAGTGTGTGGAAAGATCCTATTGGGTATTCCGATAATACCGTGATGGTCCATATTCGTAATTTACGAGAGAAATTAGAGAAATCCCCCAGAGATCCTCAGTATATTAAAACGGTTTGGGGAGTTGGTTATAAAATTGACTGAACATGTGCAAAAACCAAAACGAAAAAAAAGGATGATTCAGGTCAATATTTTAATCAGAATGATGCTAAGTCTTATTATCGCCACAACCATAAATAACATGTTCATTTTACTTTTACTGGAGATTGGCTATGGCATGAAATCCGAGTGGCTCCTCAATTTCATTCCGTATATTTTCCCCCCCTTGTTTATGGTTTTCTTTATTATTACTTTCCTCGCTTTGACTCGAAGAATCGTAAGAGACTTAATTTCGTTGGAGCAGGGGCTTCAAATTATATCCGAGGGTAATTTAAACTATCGAGTACCTGTCATGCGAAAAGATGAACTCGGGAGGGTTGCGTTTAATATCAACTTGATGGCGGAACGTCTACAACAGCAGATCGAAAAGGAACGTGAACTAGAAATCTCCAAGTTGGAAATGATAACAGGCATATCACACGACTTGCGTACGCCACTTACAAGCATTATTGGCTATATAGAACTCTTAAGAACAAATTCATTTCAAAATAAAGATGAATATACGCGATTTGTTCAAAACACTTATAACAAAGCTATTCATTTAAAAAAATTGCTCGATGATTTGTTTGAATATACCCGACTTACTTCGGTCGGTACCCGCCTGGACCTAAATAAGATCGATGTATTCCAGCTTCTAGATCAATTAATTTTTGAATTTGAACCGATCGCTCAAGAGAACGGTATCCATATTATTAAAGACTTAGGTAACTCTCCTATTATAACCGTTATTGACAGTAAAAAAATTGCCAGAGCAATCGATAATCTACTCATGAATGCCCTTAAGTACTCTGTAAAGCCAGGAACCGTTCGTATTTTAATGAAGTTGGATAATAAGCAAATTAGTATTGAGATCGAAAATAAAGGGAATCCCCTCACACAAGAGCAAGAAAATAAACTCTTCAATCGTTTTTATAAAGTAGACCATTCAAGAAGTAGTGAAGGCATTCAAACGGGAGCAGGTCTGGGCCTTTCTATTGCTAGAAACATTATTGAGTTGCATGGAGGAACCTTAACGCTCATTCATATAAATAACATATTTAAATTTACTCTTACTTTGCCTTTCGAAGGAGTTCTGACCAGTTCCATTGGATCAGAAGAAGGCCACTCCGGCAACCTTGATGTATAAGTTAAAAAACTTAAGCCCCGAACAATACTTTGTCCCGGGCTAAGTTTTGATTTTTAGTATCCAAATTAAACTTACTCTGTTTTTTAAGTATAATCTTCGAGAGTGCTGACAGATAATGTGTTTATGTAAAACAAAAAAGCCGCGCTTATCACGGCCGTACCATAATTAATGCTCATATATTTAGCCTGTTCATTATGCAGCTCTTTTCTCATCTACTCTCTGAAAACAATATCCCGTATATAATGCTTCAATGATAAATTCATTTAATGCCTCCAACATGTATGCAGGTGCATCCCTGTCTGCTCCAAACGTTTGCCCGCTATCATGAAGAACGATAACAGCTCCACCCCTTAGCTTGGACAGCAGCCTTTGCTTAATTTTTTGCTTGCCGCCAGAGCTCTTCCAGTCACCTACAATAACAGACCAAAGAATCATGCGAAATTGCTTCATCAGAAAAAAATCAAATAGGTTAATGACTCCCCACGGGGGCCGATAATAGAAGGCTTTCTCTCCAAGAATACGATTAATGACATTGGCCGTTTTGTTTACCTGCTCGCGAACCCTCTTAGGACTCATTAAAGCATTTGACCAATGTACATAATTGTGGATTCCGACAAGATGTCCTTCATTGTGCATCCGTTGGATTAAATCGGGATATTTCTCTGCTTTGCGACCAAGGACAAAAAAGGTACCCTTTATATTATATTTCTTTAATAAATCAAGCAAAAGAGGCGTAAATTCTGGGTCCGGACCGTCATCAAAAGTTAAGGCAATGGGCTGCTCGCCCGTTCCCCTTTTATAAACTCCGATTCCAAATAGTCGGATTATAAGGGTCGGGATAATCGTGTAGACGAGTAATGCACTAATGAGAATTATCAATGTCTGCTTCATGATCCTGCTCCTTTTTAACAGTAATAAATCCATGCCTGCCTTTTTTCTAGGAGCATATCTTTATTTCACTGGATCTATTATTCATTGCAATAGTTCCAAAAATAACTTCTAATGAAGCAAACGCGGACTCTTTAGGATGGAACTGTTTAGTATTTTCTATCATATGTTGAAGAAGTTTTGCATCATCTAGTAATTCCGATAGGCGCTCGATTAGATCCCCAGATGTCTCTGCATGAATGGCTACCCCAGAACGAACTAAAAATTTGGCATTATCCTGTTCTTGACCAGGAATTGGTTTACAAAGTAGCATCGGCAGTTCCATAGCAATCGCCTCAAAAGTCGTGACTCCTCCTGGTTTGGTAATCATAATATCAGATATAGCCATTAACTCATGAACATAGTTAATATAACCTGTTAAATAGATGCGATGTTTGGAAATTTTCAGACTCTCATTCAATTTCATTCGAAGTATTTCATTATGCCCACAAACAATGATGAATTGTACAGGCTGTGACAATAGATCAAATTTCTGAATAGTAGAGCTTCCATCGCCAATCATGCCGCAACCTCCTCCCATCACAAGCACAGTAGGCATATGAGGATCTAAACCATACTTCTTAGCTGTTTTCTCTCTTTCTATGGACTGAGAAAATTGCGGGCGAATGGGAATTCCCGTATCTGCAATCCGAGTCTCTTCAACACCAAATTGAATTAAAGAATCACGTACACTTCTGGAACCCACAATATATTGATCTGTATATGGATAAATCCATGAACTATGATCCGTGTGATCGGTAATGATAGTAACAGTATGAATATCGATTGAACCATATGATTTCAACTTCGACATCACGCCTGCCGCCAAAGGGAAGGTGCATACTACAATAGCAGGCTGTATTTCATTAATCAATTTCATCATTCGTCCGATTCCTGTAGAAAAAACGGTCTTTATAATATAGGATAGGGTGTTTTGTCTCCGCGTTTTCTGATATAGATATCCATAAACTTGAGGAAATGTTTTTACGGCTTGGAGATAAACATTTCGACTCAAATGATTCATATAAGGATGGACCCATTCCATAAAATCAATAATGACAGGTTCCATATGAGGAAATCGAATTTGCATCGCATCTTGTATCGCTTGGGCTACTTGAATATGACCATCTCCATAATTTCCGGTAAGAATCAACATTTTTTCTTTCGTTCCTTTTTTCATGGAACACAGCTCTCCTTTTCAAAAAATCAAATCTCAGAAACGGTTAAGAACTTACTTTCCTTTTATGTTAAGAGAAATCGGCATAAACTGAAGGCACAGAAAGGATGCTTTCATATGCCAAAGAAACGATTCTTATTATTGATGATGAAATGAAATTCGGGAGTTGGTGGGGGTATATCTAACTACGACGATTAATATTTTTAAATCAGCATTTCGCCTTATGTGAAAATCGTTTGAGCTGCTAGAATATATAGCAACAGTGAAATCATAACTTTGTTGTATTTCCTTTAAATCTATCAAAAGTGAACTTGCGAACCTTCGGGCAAATCAAAAATGTATTTAAACATGTTTCGGGTCAGTTTAAAAAAAGGGGGAAATAAAGGCTGGTCTAGCTTTAGAAAAAAATATCCCGCTTGTAATCGATTTACAAACAAATTGATACAAGTTATTACAATGGCGAAACTGAGATATGCAATGACGAGACTGAAAACTAACGCCAAAAAAATCTCAAAGCAAACATTTCTTTTGCCGTTTATCAGTTTCAATTTTCTACCCAACTCCCCAAACGGTTTTTATATATCGCGGCTCTCTTGGGAGATCATCTATTTTCTCGTGTAAATTCAGAATTTGAACTACTACCGTATTATCTAAATCTCCTAAAGGTTGATTCCACACATCACGCTTTGCTCCTTTTCCGACTTTTAAGAATCATGAATATGACAATTCCTATGATTAAGGCAAGTCCCACATATATACCGTAGTGATAAATCATTGTCCCGATTGTTTCCACATGACCACCTGCAAATTGGCCAACTACAAAAAAGACAGACGTCCAAACAAGACCGGCTGTATAGGAATAAAGAATATAACGGCGAAATGACATTTTATTAATTCCGACTAAATAGGGAACAATATGCCTTACCACCGGAAAAAAGTAGCTAAAACTCAATGCAATATTTCCATATTTATTTAGAAGGTGTTCTGATGTTTGTATATGCTTCCCCAAATTTTTTTTATGGCGAAGTTTATCCAGCACCGGCGAACCGAAAAACCTGCCTAGAATATAACCAAGAGATAGCCCGGAGATAACTCCTAAATAAGTGATAATAAATGCTGGGAAATATTGGAGTAATCCTACTTTGCTAACGGCTCCGCCGGTCATAACGACAACCTCGTCCGGTATTGGCATTCCAACAATTCGGAGCCATAATGCAAAGAATAAAGCAGCATAACCAAACTGCGCAATCCAATGAATTAGTGTGTCATAACTCACTTAAATCCCCTCCTTCTTACGGCATGTATAAACAAAAGCAGAAGGAAAATTGAGGGGCACAAAATCGATTTTATCAATAATGAATTTCTCAGATAAATGTTTCTTCATCTGAAGGGAGTATTGAAAAGCGATAAATTTGCCCTCTGGTTTAAGGATTCGGTAATTTGATGGAGTAAAGTTTCTCTTAATTCGCTCTTAAAATTAAAAAAGGGTAATCCGCTAATAATACAGTCCAACGAATCAATACCTTTTTGATTCATTATTTTTTGTTAAATGACAAGCGTTTGAATGACATGAGAAGTTTGGGTAGGTTGTTTGCAAAACCCTCCTCATCTTATCGTCCATTTCAAACAATAACACCTTAGCAGATCGATTTACTCGCAGTTCGATAAAGCGTGTGATAGCTCCTGTCCCAGAACCGAATTCTGCAATTGTGCTCACATCATCCCATGACACAGATTGAACCATTTTACTCGCCAGAAACCGTGAACTGGGCAAAACACTTCCAACTCGCTTTGGATTTTTAATAAATCGTTGCAAGAACATTGCATACTGATTTGAAGTCAAATGACTCTCCCCCTTTCTTCTATTTTTTTCATTTGTTCACCAGCTTATGCAGTAAAGTTGGATAATTTCGACTTGAACCACTTGGTTGTGATAAAGGTGCCAACGGCTATCATTAGAGCAACCACGGCCAATTTAGGATCGATCAAATCTAGCAAATTCAATATATAATGTCCAAGGAACTTGCCAAAGGTAAAGAACGTAGCGGTCCAAACAAACGCGCTGGAATACGAAATCAAAGCAAACTTCTTGTATGAGGTACCGTTTAGACCAACGAATACAGGCAAAATATACCGAATGACTGGTATGAAATGTCCAAGACACATTGCGATATCTCCGTGTTGTTCAAAAAATTTCTCTGCTTTCTGAAAGTGACGGTTGTTTTGAAACTTTAGTTTAAATTTTTCTCCAAAGATTCTGCCCGCAAAATAAGCAATTGTAATTGCTGTAAATAAGCCAGCGAGAATAACAATATATACAATCCACGGGTTTAAAGCTCCGTTGTTACTCAAAATTCCACCTGTTAGTATGGTTATTTCATTTGGAACCGGGACGCCGAATGGGCCTAGACAGAAGGCTAAGAAAAAAAAGAGATATCCATAATGATCGACTAGCTGTAAGACGATATCGCTAATCATGTTCTAACCTCCTCGTTAATGTCGATGAAAGTATATTATTATAAAAATCTTAGGAGCTTATAGGGATATTTCTAAAGAAATTCTGAAGTAATGCAAAAACGCCTTTAATTCTCCCCTCCAAGCCATGGCTTGACATCTTAAACTGTTTTACGTCCAATGTAGGAAAGGTCTGATCAGCTTTTAACCAAGCTAATCAGACCTCAACTTTATCCTAACACTTTGGTAATTCTACTTCTTTAGCACTAATGGAAATTGAAAAAGAGAGAATTCTCTCTCCTATTCCCGCTCGTACTGACATTGAAAGAATGACAATAGCAATTAGTTATCTTCTGATCAAAGTTATTAAGTACTCCACTGAGCCCGGGATCATCACCTTGTAATGAAGTGTAACAAAGGTATCCCATTTTGAGAGCGAAAGCAAAGCTTCACTCTACATATAAGTAGAAGAAAATACACGATCATAAACGATCACAAACATCCTCCTCCCCAACATTATGAAGGGATACAAATTAGAGTAGCGCTTGGCCTTTCTATAGCCATAAATATCATTGAATTGCGTGGCGAAACAGTTTGCCCTTATAAAAAAGCCTTACCGACTTGGTCGGTAAGGCTTTTTGGGTTGGATGATATAGATTTTAAACCTTCTATAGATGAATCTTTAGATTTTCTTTAGAAATATACTCATTAATTCCTTAGTTTTTTTCATTATGATTTCTGTATCGAAATAATAAAGAGGTGCAGAAATAGAGGGGATTGGCCCATGTGCATCGGTATGTTCTTCCCAATCGTACGACATTTCCTCCTTATGTCTTTTCTTCAATTTTCTCATTTTTAATCGTTTCGGTATCCATCCGTTTCGATAAAAGAAATAAATTTGTTTAATATTTGTACCTTATTCAGCATTGTTCCTGACAATAAAAACAGTAATGGAGGAAAATCAGTTGAAACTTAATGAATACCTTTTATTTTTGCAAAGCTTTATTCGCAGCCCAAAAAATGTAGGCAGTGTTATACCAAGCTCCCGATTTCTAGCAACCAAAATGGTGAAACAAGCCCCCTGGAACGAGTTTAAGGCAGTCGCAGAACTCGGATCGGGTACAGGTGCTATCACCCGTTTTATCAACGCCCAGGTGAGCGAACCCACGAAAGTATTATTGTTTGAGATGAATGAGACTTTGAGGAATAAATTACAGACAGAATACCCAGACTTCTCCTGTCATCCGAACGCTGCTCAGTTAGTAGAAGCAATGAAGCAAGAGAACATTCATCAGTTAGATTGTATTTTTAGCGGACTACCTTTTTTTAATTTTGATCGTGAATTGAGAGATACCTTGGTTGAACAGATCTATAAAGCACTCAAACCTGGAGGCTTGTTTATCGCCTTTCAATATTCGCTTCAAATGAAAAAGCAGCTTTCCAAAAAATTTATCATTGAAAAAATTGATTTAGTGCCTTTCAATATCCCTCCCGCTTTCGTTTACGTCTGTCGCAAAAAGGAAACAATTTAAATGATGATGACACTTTAATTTACTCAATTAAATGTTTTTCTTATGCATATGTAGAAAAAGTGAAGACTTTACCTTATCATCAAGATATCTATACTAGTTGCAGTAATTTCAGGAACCTTAGATACCCTAATTCTACCAAGTCAAAAAAGAAGGAGCAGTCAGTAATGAATACCATTCTTGTTGTGGATGATGATTCCGAGATTCGGGATGTCATTCATGTATATCTTCGTAATGAAGGATACCATGTAATTGAAGCAGCCGATGGTGAAGAAGCCCTGGATGCCATAAAGACAACACCGATTCAACTGGTTATCCTGGATGTCATGATGCCACGAATGGATGGAATCAGAGCATGCCTTAAAATAAGGGAAATATCGAATACTCCGATTATCATGCTGTCAGCCAAGGAAGAAGATATTGATAAAATTAACGGATTGACCACTGGGGCCGATGACTACATGATTAAACCGTTCAATCCATTAGAATTGCTTGCTCGCGTAAAAGCGCAGCTACGTCGTCAAACATTAATAGGAAAAGAAGAATTTAATTCCCTTATTCTTATTAAAGACCTGATCATCGATAAGAGTAAACATTCCGTGAAGTTAAAGGGCAACGAAATTTCGTTGACTCCTCTTGAGTTTGCTATTCTGGTCTTGCTTGCCAGCCATCCTGGGCAGGTTTTTAGTTCGGAGCACATTTACGAAAATGTGTGGAAGGCGCCATACGGATTTTCTGATAATACCGTAATGGTTCATATTCGTAATTTACGAGAAAAATTAGAGCAGTTCCCAAGAGATCCTCAGTATATTAAAACGGTGTGGGGAGTTGGCTATAAAATTGAATGAACATGTACAAAAGTCAAAACGAAAAAAACGAATTCAAGTCAACATTTTAATCAGAATGGTACTAAGTTTTATTATCGCCATTGCTATAAATGATATTCTCATTTTACTTTTCTTGAAAATTAGCAGTGCTATGGAATGGCATTGGCTTCGCAATTTTTTTCCTTATCTTCTTACCCCCTTGTTTATGGTAACGTTTATTTTTACTTTTTTAGTTTTGACACGGCGAATCGTTAGAGACTTAATTACATTGGAGCAAGGGCTTCAGATTATTTCCGAAGGTAATTTAAAATATCGGGTACCTGTTGTTCGGCAAGATGAACTTGGACGGGTTGCGCTCAACATCAATCGAATGACAGAACGTTTAGAGCAACAGATTGTAAAAGAACGTGAAATAGAGAAATCCAAGATGGAGTTGATCACAGGTATTTCACATGACTTGCGCACGCCTCTGACAAGCATTATCGGCTATATCGAGCTTTTAAGAACAGACTCATATCAGGATAAAGATGAATATACGCGCTTTGTTCAAAACACCTATAACAAAGCAATTCATTTGAAGAAGTTGCTCGATGACTTGTTCGAATATACTCGGCTCGCTTCTGTCGATACCCACTTAAATCTCAGAAGCATCAATTTATTTCAACTATTGGATCAATTGCTATTCGAGTTCGAACCCATTGCTGAAGAAAACGGTGTATATATCGTGAAAGATATCGGTGACTCCCCGATCGTTACCTCCATTGACAGCGATAAAATTGCTAGAGCAATCGATAATCTTCTCATGAACGCCTTAAAGTATTCCTTGAAGCCGGGAAGCATTTGCATTCGACTGAAAACGAGCCCTGAGCAAATTACGATTGAGGTCGAAAATAAAGGAGCTCCTCTCACGCAAGATCAAGAGGAGAAGCTATTTGATCGTTTTTATAAAGTTGACCATTCAAGAAGTAGCGAAGGTATTCAAACAGGAGCAGGACTGGGCCTTTCCATTGCTAGAAATATTGTTGAGTTACATCAAGGTACCTTAACGCTTAATCATAGTAATAACGTATTTACATTCCAATTGAAATTGCCTTTTGAAATTAGCTCAAGTAGCTAACCGTATCAATTAAAGTTTTTTCTAAAGACTTCTATGGAATGCGGAGAAGCTCCGCTTCCTAAACCTCTTATTTCAATCCCCCATTTCTTACACAATTACTCATAAGTTTTCGTTAAGTTTCTAAGGTACGCCGAGTACATTGCGTTCTCCGTTCCAGTTGTCTGGTATACTGTGCTTTCACTTGTTGAAATACCAATACAGTCCTTAAAGAATAATTATACAGTGGCGGATTATTTTGATTTTACATCTTCATTTTCATAGTCTACAATTTTATTTTCCATATTCCCCTGGTTAATAATATGATATTTCTATAAATTGATTACAAACAAGACCCTCTAAGATTTTAAGTCCATACGACTGATGATCGATAATCATCATCTGCTTCGCCTGTATGATTGTCAACTCGTAATTCAGTTACACCTCAAAGATACTCCCCCGTTATAATCAAATAAATCCATTTGCAGCGACTAAGTATATTCCTAATTTATATTTATTTATAT